>JALHSU010000260.1 GCA_022865345.1 Candidatus Zixiibacteriota bacterium | reverse complement strand
TTTTATCGAGTTGAGTTCTAAAATATAAAACAGGACTACACCACCCCAGACTAAAGCATTGAGTTTGCCCCAGAAAGCTGAAACCGGGACAATCTTCCTTTTTCTGATGATAAATAACCCTGCCAGAAGCATAAGCGCTTCCTTGACAATCACCAGGATGCAGGCCCACAGCGGAAACCCCCTGTACAAAGTGGCATAAACTATAAAAATCCCGATCCCTAATTTATCCACAAAAGGGTCTATGATCTTGCCTAAATCCGAAACCTGATTTAAAGTTCGTGCTAAAAAACCATCTAAGAGATCTGTGGTGACTGCCAGACCCATAAAGATAACAGCGGGAATCAAATCCTCTTTTTTTAAAAAATAAAATATAAAAAGGTAAGTAAAAAGCCTTAAGATGGTGAGTAGATTGGGGACTAAGAATAAATCAGTTTTTTTGATCTCCATCCGATTGATTTTTGTGGGGGCAACCCCCTGCGGTTGCCCGACTGTAGGGGCGATCCGCCACAGGCGGACTCGCCCTGTGTTTTTAGGGCTGGGTAACCCAGTTCCTATTTATGTTGAACATTGAGACGCATTTGATGCGTCTCTTCAAAATTTTTAAATATGGGCAGGCACTGTTCCGACACCGGCGGGATGTCCCTACTCTTCGATCATTTCTGCCGCATGCTCCAAGGATAGATCGCTAATCTTTTTCCCTCCGATCATCCGGGCGATCTCTTTTATCCTTTCCTCCCTAGAGAGGAGCTTGATTTTGGTGATGGTCCTGTTTTTCGATACCTCTTTATAAACCTTGAAATGATAATCTGCCTGTGAGGCGATCTGCTGAAGATGGGTTATACAGATAATCTGATGAGTGGAGGAAAGAGTTTTCATCCTCTTTCCCACTGCCTCAGCTATCTCCCCGCCAATTCCCACATCTACCTCATCGAAAATCATGGTGGGTACCTGATCAGATTTAGCTAAAACCGATTTCAATGCCAACATAATTCTGGAGATCTCCCCTCCAGAAGCTATTTTAGCTAATAGCTTCAACTCTTCTCCCGGATTAGGGGAAACGTAAAACTCAACCTGGTCTAATCCTTTTTCATCCACATAATATTTTTTACCATTTATTTCCAGAAGACCATTTTCTTCTTCACGCTGAGAAATCTTAACCTCAAAATCACATCTCTCCATCCCTAAAAAAGAAAGTTCTTTTTTGATCTTTTTAGAAAGCTCGCTCCCTTTCTCCTTTCTTTTGTCAGAAAGAAGCATGGAGTCTTTTTTTAGGATTTCTTTTAAATCTTTTATCTCTTGTTCAGTTTTCTGAATCAACTCATCCCGGTTTTCTATTTTTTCCAAATCCGTCTTTATTTTATCAGCGTAGTTCAGAACTTCTTCGATAGATTGACCATATTTTTTCTTCAGGCTGTTAATCAGATTCAATCTCTCTCTTATCTTTTCTAATTTCTCCGGATCGAAGTTCAGGCTGTCTTTATACCCCTGTAGAAATCTTGAGCTGTCATTTAACTGAAGCAAAGCGGAATTTAAATTCTCAATGTGCTCCTTTAATCTAGGATCATGCTCTCTGCCTTTTTCCAGTTCTTTTTTGGTCAAGGAGAGCCTTTCAATTATGGAGCCATCTATATCATAAAGCTCCTGAAAAACCATAGAGGCAACCTGAAACAGTGCCTCAGAATTCTCCAGTATCTTTTTCTCAGTAGAAAGCTTCTCCTCTTCCTCGACTGAAAGACCAGCTCTGGTTATCTCGTTTAGCTGAAATTGATAAAGCTCCTTTTTTTCTCTTGATACTTTGTCTATCCTTTTTAGCTCTTCCAATTCTTCCAGCTTTTTCTTCAGCTTGGAATAATCATTACCGACTCGAGCTAAAAGGTCTCCAGCTTCTGCATAGTTGTCCAGATAAGTAAGATGCTCTCTGGAGTCTAGCAGAGACTGGTGTTCATGCTGGCCATGCAGGTCAGCTAATAGGTCACCTATAAATTTGAGGTTGGCTAAGGTGATCAATCTGTCATTCATGAAACATCTACTTACCCCTTTATTAGAAATTTCCCTTCGGATTATCAGTTGATTCTCATTGCAGAGTATGCCTAACTCAGATAAATTTTTCTCGATTGGATTTTTTGGTTTTATCTCGAAAACCGCTTCAACTATGGCACAGTCAGCCCCGGTGCGAATCATCTCAGAAGAAGCTCGCTCCCCTAAAGCCAAATTAAGAGCGCCGATGATAATTGATTTGCCAGCGCCGGTTGCACCGGTAAGAACATTCAGTCCCGGAAAAAACTCAACCGCTAAATCTTCGACGATGGCGAAGTTTCTTATCCTCAGAGACTTAAGCATAAAAGGATAAAGAGTTAAAGGGATAAAGGGTTTAAGGGTTAATTGTCATCATCTACTGAAACTTTGAATTTCCCTTTGTGTTTCTTCAGGTAAGAAATAAGGTTGCCCAGCATCCCTGAGACTCTTCTGGAAGTATCAATGGTCTGTTCAAATTCTTTCTCATTAATATAACCCTGATCCTTTGTGATGAAAAGCTGGGCTCTTAGCTCACCACAGGAAGCTTTGGGAATATAAAGGAATCTAATAAAATCGCTATTAGAACCTCTTTCGTATCCCTCAGAGATATTCGACAGAACTGAAATTGCAGATTTCCTAATTTGATCCATGAGTATTCGATCTTTATAAAATTTAGAATCTTTTGTCATGAGATAAACTTGGTTTACCAATTCTCTTGACCTCTGCCAGACATTTAAATTTTCAAACCCTTCTTTTTTCATTTTTTACTCTTTTTCCCTTAATCTCTTTATCTCTTGAACCCTTTAGCCTTTATTTTATTCTCCCATTTTCGGCTTTGCCCCCCAGTGAAGCTTGGTCCTTAAGACCTCGTAATATAACCTTTCCTGAAACTTGATCAGGTTAATTGAATGTCTGGCTTTGTGGACCAGGATAGTGCTGGGTGAGCCTAATTTAAAAGAGGTCTGTCCGTCTAAGGTCAGCATTGCCTCTTGGTGCTCTGATTCAACTACCACTTTCAGAGAATCCTTCTCCGAGAACACCATAGGTCGTACCGCTAAGGTAAAAGGACAGATAGGTGAGGCTATGATGGCATTTATTTTGGGATTGATGATCGGACCACCAGCCGCCATAGAATAAGCAGTCGAGCCAGTACTGGTGGAAAGGATTAACCCGTCAGCCGAATAGGAGCAGACGAACTCCTCATTATCATACAGGTGAAGATAGATCAACCGGGCTACTTTCCCTTTATCGATAACTATGTCATTTAAGGCATATAGATTTTTTTCTTTGGACCCATCAATTTCTGCCTGCAAGCACATTCTTTTCTCAATCACATAATCTTTTCTTTTGATGCGGTCTAAAGTTTTTTCGATTTTATCAGAGGTGATCTCCGTTAAAAAGCCAATACCTCCTAAGTTAATCCCTAAAATAGGATTCCCTTTTTTCCCAACTGCCCGGGCCGATGCAAGCATAGTGCCGTCCCCGCCTAAGGAGATCACCAGATGGCAACAATCAGGCAGTTTTTCTAACGTTACAGCCTTATCTTTGTGACCGATCATCCCGGAAAGCTGCTGAGTTAAGCAATAACCTATCTTATTTTTTTCAGCCCAGCGTAGTATTCGATTAACTGTCGATTTGACCTTTGGTTTTTTAACATTTGCCACAATCCCAATGCTTTTCATTTTTTCTTTGCCCTCTTCCTTTTTAAACTGGTGAAAGTTACTATCGATTACAGAATATCCAGCTGAGGCGAAGGAGTCTTGTCTTTAATTTTGACCATTTCCCTGACTGCCTTAATTATTCCTTCCTTATCCATTCCCAGGAGCTTCAACAGTTCTTTTCTGCTCCCGTGCTCGATGAATTTATCCGGGATACCGATTCTTTTAAGCTCAATTTTAACGATTCCTTTTTCAAAGATAAACTCAGCCACAGCACTGCCAAAGCCGCCTGTCAGGACATTTTCCTCTAAGGTCATAACCTTGTCGAATCCTTTAAGGGATGACAAAAGAAGCTCCTCATCTAAGGGCTTCAAAGTACGGCAGTTGATAACTTCTGCTTCAATCCCTTCTGAGGAAAGCTCATTTGCCGCCTCTAATGTCGAATAAACCATAGAGCCTATGGCTAAGATCAAAAGGTCTTTCCCCTTTTTTAATGTCTCCCACCTGCCCAGAGGAATTAATCCGAATTCTTCTTTGAGTTTCTTATCCGGAATTACGGTTCGCGGATAGCGAATAGCCACAGGAGATTTCCCTAATTTAATCGCAGTATATAGCATATCTCTTAATTCGTTCCCGTCTTTCGGAGCCAGAACCACCATATTCGGTATCTGCCTTAAATAGGCAAGGTCGAAAGCTCCGTGATGGGTTGGTCCGTCTTCTCCCACCAGTCCGGCTCTGTCTATGGCTAAGACAACGGGAAGATTCTGCAAAGCCATATCGTGAATTACCTGGTCAAAAGCCCTCTGTAAAAAAGTCGAATATACCGCAAAAACAGGCTTCAGCCCGGAAGCTGCCAAACCGCAGGCAAAGGTTGCTCCATGCTGTTCTGCAATCCCCACGTCGAAAAACCTCTTGGGGAATTTTAATGAGAAATCAACCAGTCCGGCGCCCAGGCACATAGCCGCGGTAATAGCCACTAAATCCTGATCCATCTTGGCTAACTCAACCATAGTTTGTCCAAATACATCGGTATAAGTTTTTTTCCCGATATCGTTGGATTCACCTGTCACTTTGTCAAATGCACCGATCCCGTGAAATTTAGGTGAGTCCTCTTCAGCGAATTTATATCCTTTCCCCTTCCGGGTCAGAAGATGTAAAAATATAGGACCTTTTAGATTCTTGAGATGCTCTAAGATTTTTATAAGCTGATTTAAGTCATGTCCACCTAAAGGACCAAAATATCTGAAGCCTAACTTTTCGAAGATTATTCCCGGCACCAGAAAACCCTTTATGCCTTCCTCGACCTGAGCTACCATGGCTCTGATTTTATCTCTTCTTTTGAATCTTCCAACTAACTCCCAGACCTCGGTTTTGAGTTTGTTATACTTCTCATCAGTCAAAAGGTCAGTGAGATATTTGGAGATGGCTCCTACGTTTTTGGAGATTGACATCGCATTGTCGTTCAGGATTACTAAAAGATCTTTACCCTGAGCTCCTGCATTATTCAACCCCTCAAAGGCAATTCCTCCAGTTAAAGCACCATCCCCGATCACAGCTATTACCTTATAATCCTCACCTTTCTGGTCCCTGGCACAAGCCATACCTAAAGCGGCGGAGATAGAAGTGGAGGCATGCCCGGCTCCAAACGGGTCATATTCACTCTCCTTCCTTTTGGTGAACCCGCTTATCCCCTGATACTGCCTTAAGCTTTCAAATTTGTCCTTTCTTCCGCTCAAAAGTTTATGCGTGTAACTCTGGTGAGAAACATCCCAGATGAGCTTATCCTTGGGTAAATCGAAAACATAATGCAAGGCTAAGGTCAACTCCACCACTCCAAGATTGGAAGCTAAATGCCCTCCGGTCTTTGATACAACCGTAATGATTTTATCCCTGATTTCCTGAGCCAATTTAGGAAGTTGCTCCGGAGGGATTTTCTTGAGGTCTTTGGGCGAGTCGATTTTCTCTAATAGACTTTGCGTTTTCATAAGATTTGAACTTATCCTATCCTTTCATATACGTAATCAGCCAATTTCTCAAAAACCCACTTTTTATTTGTCAGGACTCTCAATCTGCTTTTTGCCTGCGTCAACAAGTCCTTTGCCAGATTTTTTGACTCCTTTAATCCTATGACCTCAGGATACGTAGCTTTGGAATTGGCCTTATCTGACCCCTTTTTCTTTCCGATGACCTCCTCTTTTCCCACAACGTCCAGGATATCATCCACTATCTGAAAAGCTAATCCGAACTTCTCGCCGTAACTGGACAGAGCTGAAAGAGTAGCCTTATCCGCGCCTCCCAGGATAGCTCCTGCTCTTACTGACGCTCTGAGTAATTTCCCGGTCTTGTGAGTGTGTATATATTCCACCTGTTTAAGGGAGATTTTCTTCCCCTCAGCTTCTAAATCTTTAACTTGTCCACCGATCATCCCTTCTGTACCGATTGCTTTAGCTACTTCATAGACCACTTGCGGATTTTTCGACTGTAACAGTAACTCAAAGGCTAAAGCATGCAAAGCATCTCCGGCTAATACAGCCATTCCATCGCTATAAACCTTATGCAGGGTCGGTTTTCCTCGTCTTAGGTCATCATCATCCATGCAGGGCAGGTCATCATGGATCAAAGAATAGGTATGGATCATCTCCAAAGCACAGGCAACCGGTAGAATTGCTTTCCCCCTTCCGCCTACAGCCTCAAATGAAGCCATTGATAAAATCGGACGCAACCTTTTCCCGCCAGCGAAGACCGAATATCTCATCGCCTGATGCAAACTTTTTGGCTCTTGGTTTTCGTTTGGAAGACAGCTCTCCAGCGCCTGATTTACAATTTCCCTTTTCTTTTTTATATATACCTTAAAATCCATGCTTTCCTTTTTTGTTGTTCCTTTTGACGTCTCACGTCTCACATCTTTCGTCTTACTCTCTTTTATTCTTCTTCTTCCTCTTCTTTCTCCTCAACTTCCAGAGGCTCTGTCTTAAACTCTTTCTCTCCTAATTTTATTAATTTTTCAACTTTAGTCTCAGCCTCAGAGAGCTTCTTGGTGCAGAGACGTGATAATTCAATCCCTTCCTCAAAGAGCTTAAGAGATTCATCCAGAGATAGTTCCCCACCTTCTAATTTCTGAACGATCTCCTCTAACCTTTTCAGTGCGCTTTCAAAATTGCTTTTCTTTGCCATAATGTAGTCATTTCTTTGTAGGGCAGAACACTGTTCTGTCCCTACAAATCTGCGTGACCTTCGTCCACAAAGTCAGAGTCAGAGTTTAAGCGGACACATCTTTTTCCGTCTTACTTCTCACCGTCTATTTTTTTTACTTCAGCTTCTATCCTTCCTCTTAAAAACTTCACCTCGATCTCGTCTTTCAGTCGAAGTGAGCCTGCATCTCTTATTATCTCCATCCCAGGCAGTTTCCTGGTCAGGGAAAACCC
>JALHSU010000259.1 GCA_022865345.1 Candidatus Zixiibacteriota bacterium | reverse complement strand
GAAATATAATCTCCATCCAGGCATCAGCTAAAAGGTTTATGGAGTGGATTCATAACTTGGAGCTGGCATTGAACGGAATAAATTTAGAATATGAGCATCTTTTTGACAACCGCAAAGCCTTTGGTCTTCTGGAACAAAGACAGGCAGAAAAACTCGCTTTAGAGAATATAATTCTGAAAAAAAATGCCGGACTGATAACTGAGGAAGATGCAAAGAGAGAATCCCAAATGACTGACGACAAATAAGAACGTCATTGCGAGCCCGAAGACTTGTAGGGCGAGGTCTCCTCGCCCTGATCAAGGGCGATAGAATGTAGAGGAGCGTGCAGGGGCGAACCTACTTGTTCGCCCAAAAATCAGGGCAGACACTCGGTGCTTGCCAGGTCCCCTGACCTGGCAAGATAATATCTCCCGTGGGGTCAGTCCCGCCGATGGCGGGACGACAGTCACATTCAAAACATCTGTTGCCGCAGGAGTGGCAACGCTACATTATTTTTTACGCTCACGAAAAACGAACAACGGTCACGTCTTTTTCCTCCTTGAACCCTTGACCCCTCGAACCCTTTTTTAATCTGTCATTTTTCATTCAAAGGTGAGTATTGGATAAGCAGTACCTATGGCGCAAAGCCCTCAAAGACCCGGTTTATTTTGCCAGAGAATTCCTGGAAATCGAGCCTCATCCCGGACAGGCACTGTGGCTGAAAAACTCGATCAAGCCGGAAAATGCCTTGCACACAGGCAACCGCTGGGGCAAAAGCTTAATCCAGGCAGTGAAAATCCTGCACCGCTCTATTTTCAAAATCCGCAAAACCAGATTCAACTCATCAGGCAAGTATACTGCGGTCAACGTAAGCATAACACTGGATCAGGCAAAAATAATTTTTGAGAAAGCTGTAACTTTGCTCAAAGGCAAAAGGATCTTGGAATCTTTAGTCCACGACATAAAGTCAACCCCTTTTCCTCATATCACCTTCTCCAACTCGGCGGTTTTCTGGGCACGGTCCACCCAGAGAAAGGGGGAATACCTTTTAGGCCACGATTATGACTACTGCAATTTCGACGAGGTCGCCTTTGAGCCGCATCCGGAATATGTAGTCAACTGCGTGATAATGATGCGCCTGGCTGACCGTGCCGGGATGATAGATTACACCTCCACTCCCAAAGGGAAAAACTGGTTCTATCGCAAATGCCAGGAGCTAAAATCTCATCCTGAATTCGGCTACGTGCAGACAGGAGATTCCAGAGATAACCCTTATATCTCCTCAGAATATATTCAGAGGAAGTTGACCAGCCTCTCCCCTTCCAAAGTCGAGCAGAACATAATGGGGAACTTCATTGACGATCCTGATCAGGTCATTGAGGAGAAATATATCAGCCAGGCAACTTCAGACTCCACCGGACTATCCGCGCCAAAAGAAGAGCACCGCTACTCCACCGGCTGGGACCTGGCAAGAAAAAGAAATTATACGGTTGGCATAACTTTGGACGTCACAAGTAAACCATATCAGTTAGTCTGCATCGAAAGATTCCAGAGAGACTGGAAAGAAACCCTTGAGGCGATCAGAAGAAGAAAAAAAGAATACGGCGGTGAAGTTCTGATCGATTCGACCGGATTAGGAGATGTCATCTTAGAGGAGCTTAGAGACATAAATGCCAAAGGGTTCAATTTCGGAGAAAAGGGAGGTAAGGCAAAATCCGAGCTAATCGCTAACCTGCAAAAAGAACACGCCCTTGGTAATATTGCCTACCCTTACATTGAGCTTCCAGAGGAGGACGGAACTTTATGGACTTTGCAGGATGAGCTAAGAAATTTCACCTGGGACACCAAAGAAAACTGCGATGCAGTGATGGCTTTAGCCTTAGCCTTGTGGAATGTGAGAACTACAGAACAGCTTACCCTGGTTTTAGAGCCGAGGGTGGATAAGATTTAAGATATTTCTAATTCTTTACGTATTTCTGTCGAATATAGCAATAGCCGTCTAATATTCTCCTTGACAAAAACCGAGATGCTTTTATATTGATTTTAGAGGAATGCTTGGAAGGGCGTCTATGAACAAAAAATTGAAGGATATAATTTATTTTCTTTGCAAGTTCTATCCGAAAGAATTGACTAGAACTATATTGGTCAAGTTAGTCTATCTAACAGACGTAGAGTTTTATAAGAAATATCTACGACAAACTACTGATTTAGTCTATAAGTATGACCAACTTGGGCCCTTTACTTGGGATATAGTAAATGTTGCACATCAATTACACCCAGAGTTTATAAAAGAGGAAGAAACTAGTACCCCTTATGGCGAGAAAAAATATGTTTACTACGCGACAGGCTCTTCTTATGATTTCACTGATTTAGATGATTATACAAAAGGGATTTTACACCTGGTATTAGAAAGATATTCATCTTTTAGTTTGGAAGAACTTTTAGATTATGTATATACTAATCCTCCATTAAACTGTTTTAAAAAAGGCGAAAGCTTGGACTTTTCCAAATGGATCCCTAATAACCAACTGCATTACCATATGAAGATAAGAGTCGAAAAAACCCAGAGTGATCTGGTCACTTCCTTGAAAGAAAGATATAAAGGAAAACTACCTCAATTTACCAAAGATGACTTAGAGGATCAAGAAAAAAATAAACTGAACAAGATTATCGCCAATTACATTCCAAAACTTATTGATTTAGACGAATAGAGTTAATGTCTGTGTTTTATATAAGAGGTGCAGTTTTTTTAGTTAAGTTTGTCCCACCTGACCAACCCTCTAAACCCATACAAAAATATGTTCTTTGCCTTCAAGAAGGGAAAATTGTTGAGAATGTCAATAGTTTCGTGGCAGTAGTTATCACTACTATAAAAGAAAAAAAAGAGATTAAAGATTATCCCTGGCAAGTAATATTATCACCACAGGAATCTCGCACAGAACATGGGGCAATAATAATCTGTAATCAGATTCATACTATTCCTAAGGATAACATTATCGAGCACAAATATGCCTTGTCTGATGCTACGATGAAAGAAGTTAATGCTAAGTTAATGTTGGGGATTGGCATAGCGAAGATCGAGGATTTGGAACCCGACTAATTTCTTGACATACTCCTAAAGGCTTTCCTCTTAAACCCAAGAGACATTGATGGCTCGGCACGCTGTGTCCCGCTCTGCTAGTAACGCGACCCCTTATAGGGTCGCCAAAATTTTATGAGTAGAGACATAGCTCCGCCCTTACACTCTGAGGTTTCACCAGCAATACCATTATCTGAATAACCATAGCCCTTTATCTTTTTTATAATTCCCCTGTTTCAAAATCTCCGTCCCCTTGGCGATAACGTAATCAGTTCCTCCGTGAAAAACGCCATTAATCCCGACAATATCCTCAGCTTTTTGAGCAGTGTAGATAACCATCCCTTTTTGTGGATTTTGTGGATTGGGCCAGGCAGTGATGAATCGCAAGTCCGTCCCGTAATAGACTGAATCCGTCACGATTTTATCCGGCTCGATCCTTAAAGGGAATTCGTTCAGATGCTGTGCCAGCCAGAGATTACCTCTGGCAGTGCCGTAGATAATCAGTGAATTTTTTGAAAGGTCTCGGCTTAAAGCCTCAGCATCTGTTAATACCAGACATCCCTTGAAGAACCTTTCATAGATTTTCATCACATATTTATGGATTTCATCCTGCACCGCTTTATCGCTTTCCTGAGTAGGCAGAATCAGGACGATAGATTCCTTATCCGAGATCACCGCATTAATCGGTCCAACAAAATCAAACGAGTAAAACTCCTTATCCGCACCCTTTTTTGTTATCTCTTCAAAGACCTTAAGTAACTCCTGAAAAAAATCTGCAAAGGCTGGATATTTATCTCTCCGGATTTCATATTCCTCAAGTTTTTTGCACAAAGGATCAATGTAAACGAATCCCCTGCTCTTTTGATCCCTTAGCTCATCTTCCCCTGCCTGCTTTCCAAAATGGATAAAGGTTAGGCGAGCTGTAATTGCCCTGACAATATGCTCGTTCACGCAGGTTTCCCAGTTTGAGTAACCTTCTTTTTCCATCTTCTCCCTGATGGGCATAAAAAGGGATGAATATTCAGAGATCTTTATTCTGTTTTTCAAGGATTCTGATAGCGGGTTGACGAAAGAATGTCCGAACTCATGCCAGGCAAGCTGCCTGAAACCCTCCTGAGTACCGAAGCTCGGAATACCATTTTCCACGCCGGTTGGACCGCAGATGTTATAAATCTCATAACTTTTACCTGACCATTGATTGAAAATCAGATACTGGAGAGATTTTATAAAATTGAAAATCGGGTTAGATCCCCCTTCCCGATCAATCCTGGGCCCAAATCCACCCGGATGAAAAAGGGGAGCCAGGATTATATTATATCTCAGTTGTTTCATACCATAATAGTTTTCCAGGGTTGCGATGAAATCCACTCCTTGCATTTTTCCGTAGGTATCTGAAACAAGCTTTGAGTAAGTCCCTTTATGCGCCTCAAAAAAGGATGTGAAATTGGTTTTCTGGGCAAAATCCCTTAGCTCCTGAATGAACTTTTCAAGCCTTTCTTGACCCCCGGCTCTACGTTTGAGATTTCGGGTGTAAGGCACCTGCAAAGTCAATTCCGGCGGATCAGATAGATGAAGCATTGCGTCAGGCGGTGCATCGAAGCTGAAACCGGAAACGCTCATCTCCTCAAACAGCTTCACCGCAGGATGATTTTTACAGGCGGAGAAATATTCCGAGACATCGGCTTTATAAGGAAAGTCGTAGCGCGTGATAAGCCCGGTGCGCTCGCCGTAGCCGCTCAAAAATTGCACTACTGCTAAAAGCTCAATCCGTGGGTCTACGGTGATATTCAGGGAACGAGCGGACTCGATCTGCTTTTTCTCCCCACAAGAGGTCGTGAGTACAAGCAAAAACAGAGCTACCCACTGGAGTTGCAGGTATTTAATTTTTTTCATCACGTATTTTTATCCAAAGATATATTCTTTTGTCCGTCATCTATCATCAAATATTCGTCATTTATTTCTGTTCTATTTCCATTTGAAAAATCTCATTTTCTAATTTATTTATGCCCACCCTTTCTGGATTTTCCCTGTCCAGATGCCATTTTAAGGGGTTGGTATGAATGTATTGTCGTATTTTATGCAATTTATCTTCATTCCGGATAACGTGTTCATAGTAATTGCGCTGCCAGCGAAAATATTCTAATCCCATTTTGCGAATCCTTTTAGTGCTTGCAGACTTTATTTGACCGATGATAGAACCAATTGCATTTGATTTTAATGTGGTCGGTTTCGTTGTAGTTGTAGGGGCGACCCGCCGGGTCGCCCCTACAGTCGTATCGTCGATAATCATTATAATTCCATGAAAATGATTTGGCATCACTACATATTCATCCATTAATACATTGGGACGCAACTCCATCGTCCTTAACCATTCATCCCTTATGACTCGTCCGTATTTGTTCAACCTCACTTCGCCATTTGCAATACTTCCTAAAATGTTCTTAAAACCATGCACGCATATGGTCACAAAATATGCACCTGGCTGCGAATAATCATATTCCTTTAATCGAATGGAGCGACGATTATGCTCTGACAAATAAAGAACCTCTCCTTTGATTTCTCTCCTTGAAAAGGAGAGTAGAAATAGTCTCAAAACCTTTTTAAATAGTGCGATCTGGCTGAAGTTAGCTTCTAACGGAAATAAACCCACGTTGAGGTCAGCGTGGGTTTACCGCCAATAAAAGTCCTGTAGGGGCACGTTGTCCCGCCTTGGCGGGATGCCCCTACCAGTTCGATTGGTACGTCAGACATTCCTGTCTGGCTCAAATCTTTTTTACTCCAGAACAAAGATATTCTTCTTCCGGCACATCTCCTTAAGTATTTTGGGCCAGACCGTGACTGATACCTCTCCTAAATGCGCTGTTCTCAAGAGATACATATAGGTGCGGGATTGACCAATGCCGCCGCCGATGCTCAAAGGAATCTGGTCGTTCAGGATCGCCTGGTGATAAGGCAATTTCAGGAAATCAAGCTGTCCGGTCATCTCTAACTGTTTTTTCAGAGTCTCCTTTGTCACCCTTATACCCATAGAGGTTAGCTCGTGCCTGCGTTTGGTTACCGGGTCCCAGACCAGGATATCACCGTTCAAGCCATGCATCGGCTCGCCCTTGTCAGATTTTGTTTCCGTGACCCAGTCATCATAATCTGCGGCTCTCATCTCGTGCGGGTAACCGTCCTTTAAAGTCCAGCCCACTCCGATGATGAATATCGCCGGATGTTTCTGCAGAACCGTAGTCTCCCTTGCCTTGCGCGGCAGATCCGGATACATCTCCAGGATCTCCTCGGCATGCAGAAAAGTAAGCTCCTCCGGGAAATCCGGATACTGGCTGGTTTTCAGCTTCGGGAAAAGCTCCTGCGCCTGCTTTCCAGCTCCCCGGATAACTTTCCATATCTTTCGAACAGTATCCTTAAGGTAATTAAGATTGCGCTGGTCAGCACTCATCACCCTTTCCCAATCCCACTGGTCAACATAGGCGCTGTGGTCATGGTCCAGAAAGTAGTCCTTGCGCACTGCCTTCATATCAGTGCAGATACCCTCACCCACCTTGCAGTCGAACTGCTTCAAAGCCGGGCGCTTCCACTTGGTAGCCGCCTGCACTACCTGGGCGTCGATCGGATGCTTGTCATAATCGTTGGAAATATGAAATTGTATCGGGGTGCGGGACCCGTCCCGGTCCAGCATATCGTTCACCCCGCTCTCCACGTCCACGATCAGGGGAACCTGCACCATCTGTAGGTTCAGCTCCTGGCACAGGTTCTTCTCTATATACTCCTTGATGGTGAATAAAGCCTTCATCCTCTCCATCGGAGGAAGTAGTGCCCGGTAATCGCTGGGTAGAATCTTCTCCAGTTCTTCATAGTTGCCAATACCTGGACCTGCCAGGTCAGCCTTCTTATCCGCTAAAGCCATTAAGTTTTACCTCCTTTTTAGATTAATTGCCAGGGACTTTACATCAGTCCGGAATTTTCACAAGCCCTATATTATGCTTTTCACCCCAGAAAATCAAGCAAAAAAGTCTACCTTTTCCTCTCGACTTGACTCCAACCTTGTCCACAAGCCACTCTTTCAATTACCTTATTCTTTCACTACTGTAATATGGGACGAGATACATACAACTTTAACCGGTCTCTGATTCTCTTTTTTTGGGGATTTTTCCCCTTGACAAATAGAGACTCAGAGTTTATATAAAATCAAGAGAGAACTTTTATCCAGGGAAGAATCATCAGGATAGTCGTTCTTTGCCATCGTCTCGAAATTTCAGCTTTAATCACAAACCAGGGGTGTGCTGTGGAAAAAATCAGTTCCGGCATTCCCTGAAGGGGAATTCTGATCTCTATGTATAAGACTATAAACAGAAACAAATTTCAAGGAGGGTATTATGAAAAAAGTATTGATTCTTGCCTTTATTATCCTAACTTTGATTATAGCCTGTAAACAAACGCCCAAGCAGGAACAGGCTCAGACTCCGCCTGCTG
Organism: Candidatus Zixiibacteriota bacterium; assembly: GCA_022865345.1. Lineage (NCBI taxonomy): Bacteria > Pseudomonadati > Candidatus Zixiibacteriota > Candidatus Zixiibacteriota bacterium. Next base: position 9,134 of record JALHSU010000259.1, on the reverse strand, counting down.
TTACCACAGAAGAGCCAAAGGAAGACACAACTGAGACGGCTGAGATCTCTGGCGCGGAGAAGTCAGATAAAGGGATTGGCCCGATTAAGGAGCTGAAACTGGCAGCTATAGACCAGAATATGGTCAAGACCGGTGACCAGCTTTTCCAGAGCAAGTGCGCGCTCTGCCACACGCTGGACCAGAAAAAGGTCGGTCCAGCTCTGCGTGACGAGATGAAAGAGCACTCGCCGGAATTCATAATGAACCTGCTTTTGAACACTGTGGAGATGCAGCAGAAAAATGAACATATGAAAGCAGAGGTCAAGGAATTTGTAACCGTAATGCCTGACCCGAAATTAACCCAGGACCAGGCGCGGGCTATTCTGGAATACCTCAGGTCTGCAGTTGAAACCGAGCCAAAAAAGTAGAAGCGGATTGTTCAAAGAGAATTCACAGAGCAGACTTTGCCCAGCAACTGAAGGCTCAATCTGACCCTTCAGCCACTTTTCAAGGACAAGGTCTGCTCTCCTTTATCTTTATTTGATTTAATAAAAAGGGAAGAGTAAGGTCGGGCAAGGTGCCCGACCCACGAGGGATTAAGGACTATCATTATCGTAGGCGGGGCTCCCAGCCTCGTAAAACTAGTTTTTCTCTAAACTTCAAACTTACAAACTCCTAACCTCGCTTTTCGCGGCTTGCCATTTCTTGTTTGCGATTCGATTCTTAACAGATGATCTGCTTATTATAAGTAGCCCACGTTGAGGGCAATGTGGGTTTACCAGTATTAGGAGCTCTCAAGCAAGGCTAAAGTCTCAAGACCTTGATGGCATTGCCCTACGAAAACCCATTTTTTTTCTAAACTTCAAACTCCAAACTGCTCTTTTGGGCCGGGAGGGGGTCTCCAAACCCCAAACGAACAAACTCTAAACTGTATTTCCCGCGGAGGGCGCAGGATTCGAACCCGCAAGTCCTTGCGGACGGTGGATTTCAAGTCCACTGCCATACCGTTAGGCGAGCCCTCCGGATAATTGCCAGGTGACAGAAAATACGTTTCAGTCTGTATGATATATAACTATGCTTTTTTGAGTTGTCAACAATTTTGCTGGGAAAAATGTCCATGATAAATGTGCGAGCCAGCGAATTTTATTTTGTAGGGGAGCCCCTCGTGGGCTCCCGAAAGACGGGAGGGGACCCGAAGAGCTGGGTTTCGCAGAACTCAACAAGCCCCTCCCCTACAAAAACTCTTAGTATACCCAGACCACCTCAACCTGGGTCAGAATCCCGGTAAATATCCTTGAAAAGTTTATATCAAGAATCTTCCAGCTTTGTAAATCAGCCCGCCGTCTGTATAGATCTCGCCACCATCTTTCATATCGCAGAGCATATCCCAGTGAATGGCTGACAGGTTTTTCCCTAAAGTCTCGGCAAAAGACCTTCCGATGGCCAGGTGCACGGTTCCCCCGATTTTCTCGTCAAACAACATATTCCGGGTGAACCTCTGGATGCTGTGGTTGGTCCCGACTGCGATTTCTCCGACGTGCCGCGCCCCGGCATCTGTCTCCAGAAGCTGGTGCAGAAGCTCCTCGCCTTTGACGGCAGTCGCTTTTGTCACCTTCCCTCTTTCGAAGCTCAAGTGGATGCCCTCTATTTCCCTTCCTCCGAATATTCCTGGGAAACTAAATTTGACGTGTCCTTCCACGCTGTCCTCCACTGGTGCGGTAAACACCTCGCCGTCCGGAAAGTTTACGTGCCCGCAGCAGTTAGCCCACCTTCTGCCTTGCACCGACATTCTCAGATCAGTATCTCTGGAAACAATCCTCAGGTCTTTTTTCGTATTCAGGATCTTGCAGATTTTTTCCTGTTCCTGCTCTATTTGTCTCCATCTGGCAATCGGGTCATCCGTATCCAGGTAACCAGCTCCGTAAACGAAATCCTCATATTCGGAAAGGGACATGTTCGCCTCTTGAGCGCTGGCACTGGTCGGGAACAGGGTCCCGCACCATCTCAATTCGCCTTTGGCTTCCCTTTCGAATAATATATTTTTGAAACGGCTGGTGCCCTGTGCCTCTAATTTCAATTTTTCAGGAGCCACATTGGTAAGCGACCTGGTGTTGGTCTCGCTCCAGAAAGAAAGGTAGGCGTCTATGGTCTCGATGAGCTTGTACATATCATCAGGCACGTATTGTATCTGCTCATTACTTCCGTTTTTCAGCAATATCTCCCTTAGCTCATCGCTGGTCATCCTAACCTGGGGAAAAGCACCTAACTCCAGCGCCTGGCGGTAACATTCCTTTATCAGCGGAAGGGATGACATCTCCCCCTGAATCAGCAGTTTCTCTCCCTTTTCAATGTTGAGCGAATACCTCATAAGCACTTCAGCGTGTTTCTTGATCCTGTAATCCACTTTGACCTCCTGTTATTTTTCTCTGCAAATCCTATTACTTAACTGAATACTCCCTGGTTCAAGGGAGGATTGACTTATAAACCGTGAATATAATTAGTTTTGAAATATTTCCAAGAAAAAAAGACAACATAACGGTAGAACAGACATCCTTGTCTGTTCTACATGGTCAGACAGGAATGTTTGACTTACCCCTCTCCTTGTAAGAGAGAGCCTAGGTGAGGTATTCTGAATGTAGGGGCTGGGTTCCCCAGTCCATGGGCGAGGAGACCTCGCCCCTACAAATCACTTCTCCTTCTTCGTAGGAGAGGGTCAGTGTGAGGTCAGACAATCCCGTAGGGGCAGGTCCCTGCGCCTGCCCAAATATCGGACAACCACGGGGGGTTGTCCCTACAAAACTGCCTGTTCCCATGCCCAAGAGAGAGCGTCTGAGCCACTATGCCCAATAAATTGGGAAACTGCTGTCAGAGAGCGGAGCCTGGCGCCCTACAGGCGGGCTGGCTTGTAGCCACAGAAATCTATGACCTACAGGTCGTCTCAATGCTGGCTCGGCGAGGATGTTATCATCCTCGCCAATTTTTCTTGTGGATGATAACATCCACAAGGAGCTTCCTTCTTTTTTTCCTTATTCTTTTTTTTCTTTAGCCTATAGCCTTTGGACTTTAGCCTTTTTTCTTTTATCCATCATCAGTCATTCGTCATCCGTCATTTGCCATTTCTCATTCGTCATTTTTTATATTGACATCTCTCCTCAGAAGAGATAAATTCCTTTAAAAATCTTATGCACCTAACGGCAGGACCGAATCATTTAATATCTCATAAATTCAAAGAGTAAATCATGCTTTCCCGGGTTCTCTCCAGTGCGGTTTTAGGAATCGAGGCTTACGTAGTCGAGGTGGAAACAGATTTATTTCCACAACTTCCTTCCTTTGCCATGGTCGGACTTCCAGATAATGCAGTTAAGGAGAGCAAGGAAAGGGTTCAGTCTGCCATAAAAAATTCCGGGTATTATTTCCCTGCCAAGAAGATTACCATAAATTTAGCCCCTGCAGATATCAAAAAAGAAGGCTCTGCTTTTGACCTGCCGATAGCTATCGGGATTATAAAAGCTACCGGACAGATCCAGAGGGAGAATTTTGATGATTACATAATCTTAGGTGAGCTTTCCTTAGAGGGAACCTTAAGGCCTGTTCACGGTGCCCTGCCAATGGCTTTATCTGCCCAGGGGAGCGGAATTAAAGGGATGATTCTGCCTAAGCAGAATGCCAAAGAAGCCGCTATGGCGGAAAAGCTCAACGTTTATCCTGTCGAGTGTCTGAGAGAGGCAATTGAGTTCTTGGAAAATGGTAATACGATCGAGCCTTTTAAGATTGACATCCAGGAGGTTTTTGAAAGGTCACTGGAGTATCCTATAGATTTCTCAGACGTCAAAGGCCAGGAGCATACCAAAAGGGCTTTGGAGGTTGCGGCAGCAGGAGGGCATAACATAATCCTGATCGGTCCCCCTGGCTCAGGCAAGACTATGCTTGCCCGAAGGCTTCCGACTATACTTCCGAATTTAACCTTAGAAGAAGCGCTTGAGACTACCAAAATCCATTCAGTTGCAGGAGTATTGCCACCAAATACAGCTCTAATTGCCACCCGCCCTTTCCGCTCACCCCATCATACCATAAGTGATGCCGGCTTGATCGGAGGAGGAAGAATTCCTCGTCCGGGCGAGGTGAGTTTAGCCCATCACGGGGTTTTGTTTCTGGACGAGATGCCGGAATTTCACAAAGACGTCTTAGAGGTTTTAAGACAGCCGATGGAAGATGGAAAAGTTACCATCTCCAGAGCTTCGATGGCTTTGACCTACCCAGCCCAGGTAATGCTTGCCGGCGCAATGAACCCCTGCCCTTGCGGCTATCACGGCGATTTAGCCCACGAATGCACCTGCACCCCTATGCAGATCCAGAAATATATGAGCCGCATATCCGGACCTTTAATAGACCGGATCGACATTCATATCGAGGTCCCAGCAGTTAAATTCAAAGACCTGTCCGGACAGCCAACCGGGGAGCAATCCAAGGTCATAAGGGGAAGAGTGAACAAAGCCCGAAAAGTCCAGTTGCAGAGATTTAAGGATGAAAAACATATCTTCTGCAATGCACACATGGAGTCCAAGGAGATAAGGAAATACTGTGTAATCGATGATGAATCCAAAGAGCTATTGAGAATGGCAATAACCAAGCTTGGCCTTTCCGCCCGCGCCTACGACCGCATCCTCAAAGTCTCCCGCACCATAGCGGACTTAGAAGGCGCAGAAAATATCCTGCCCCAGCATATATCTGAGGCAATTCAATACAGAAGTTTAGATAGGAATTTGTGGATGTGAGAAAGAGTATTCCCTTCTTGATAATGAGGTCAATTTGGGTGGTGTGCTAAGGGCACAACGTGATATAAGCTGTGAACATAATATGATACAGTGGCACTGAAGAAAGAAAAGAAATTACAGAAGAGTTTATCTTTTTGTCTGCTATCAACATTGCGGACGCCATACTAAGAGAGGTGCAGTTTAATATGCAATGGATTGATGCTAATGATCTAAAAAATTGGGCTTCAAGACGAGATTGCCAAGGATACCTACCCCTTGTAATCCGTCATCTTATACAGGCAACTGCGAAAAGTATTTCTCATATTAATTTCCCCGCCAGAGATAGTGTTGTTTATCCCGGCTGGGATGGGATTCTTGAAACGATGGTAGGTACAGAATACCTTCCTCAAGGTTTTTCTGTCTGGGAAATTGGAACCAATCAGGATATTAAAGGAAAAGCAGAAAAAGATTATGAAAAACGAAAAAAAGACCCTTTGGGAATTAATCCGAAGGAAACAACTTTTGTGTTAGTAACCCCAAGAATCTGGTCAGAAAAAGATGAATGGTGTGAAGAAAAGAGAAACGAGGGCTTTTGGAAAGATGTACATGTTTATGATGCGAGAGTGTTAGAAGAATGGCTTGAACATGCTCCTGCTGTTGGCGCTTGGTTAGCCAGACATTTAGCAATATATCCACAAGGTGTCATGGCGCTTGAGGATTTTTGGAAAGAATGGAGTTCAATGTCTAATCCTCCTCTTACGCCAGGAGTAGTTTTAGCAGGTAGAGACAAGGAGGTTGAATCAGTTCGAAAGCAACTGAGTTCTTCTCCTTCACTGTTGGCCATACAAGCAGCAACCAGTGACGAAGCCATAGCATTTCTGTCAGCAGTGATAAATACTCTGCCAGAAATTGAAAGAGAGTTTTTCTTGTCAAGAGCCATTATTTTAGAGGATTCTCAATCTTTTAGACACCTGACTGTAACTGGAAGAACAGGATTGTTGCTTATCCCACGATTTGAAGAAATTGAAGGTACTCCTCAAGCTACACAAAAAGGACATAATGTTTTTATCCCCTTAGGTCCTGACAATAAGGTTACTTCGGAAAAAATTGAGCTCTTTCGACTTGGACGGGAGGCATTTATTGATGCGCTGAAGAAGATGGGGTTATCAGAAGCAGATGCCCAAAAATATTCTACAGAGACAGGCAGAAGCCTCACTGTTCTCCGCAGAAGGTTAGCGAAAATATCTGAACAGCCCGAATGGGCTAAATTAGATTCGGTACGAGATATCATCCCTTCTTTATTGGCAGGTCGCTGGACAGAAGCAAAGGAAGGAGATAAAGAAATTATCAGTCAACTTGCAAGTAAATCCTATGAATCATTTTCTCAGATATTATCAATATGGTTGCACAAGCCGGATTCTCCAGTACTGAAAATCGGTAATTGGTGGCGTCTAGTATCGCCCTTAGACTGCTGGTTTGCACTCGGTCCATTTCTAACCGAAGCAGACCTTCAAACATTTAAGATGGTTGCCCTAAAAGTTCTTGGAAGTATAAACCCCGCTCTTGACCTTGAACCAGAAAAACGGTGGTCGGCATCAGTGTACGGGAAGGATATGTTTTATTCAGAAACTTTACGTGAAGGAATTACCCAGACACTTGTTCTCATGGCTGTCTTTGGTGATGATATACGAATACCTGTATCGACAACAGCTAAGGCGTATGTTGATAACATAGTAAGAGAATTGCTCAATGATGCAGACTGGAAGCTCTGGTATTCTCTTTCTGACATTCTTCCGCTTATTGCTGAGGCGTCTCCCTCTTCGTTTCTGGAAGCAGCGGAATTGTCAATTTTTCATGAAGATACACCTATTATGGGTATGTTTTCTGAGACAGAAGGTTTCATAACTTCATCCAGCGCTCACCCTAGTTTACTGTGGGCATTAGAAGGTTTGGCTTGGAGTTCACAGTTGCTTGGACGTGTAGCACTCATCCTGGGCAAACTAGCAAAGCTCGACCCGGGAGGAAAACTCACCAATAGGCCAATTAATAGCCTACGCGACATTTTTCTTTTGTGGCTTCCTCATACATATGCCCCAATAGAACAACGTCTGAAAGTTATAGACACATTAATAGGGCGAGAACCCGAAATTGGTTGGAAGCTTTTGGTTAGTTTAATGCCACGTAACCATGATATTTGCACACCTACCCACAAAACACGATGGAAAAAATTTTCTGAGAAGACAGAACATGCGATTACTATAACTGAACGTTTAGAAGGTGTGAAAGCAATAACGAGTCGAATACTTACTCACATTGGCAATGAAGGGCTTCGCTGGGTGGAAGTTTTAGAGAAACTTTCCGATTTACCGCCCAAAGAGAGAAGCGATGTCATTAAACAGCTCTTATCTTCTGCAAACGAAATTTCGAAAGGTCGTCTTGAGGTATGGAATGAACTTCGAAGTATTTTGTCGCGGCATCGTTCTTTTAGTGATACTAATTGGGCACTTCCGGAACCAGAATTAAAAGAAATGGAGAAAGCTTATTCCCTCTTTGAGCCACAAGACAACATAGAGCGTTTTCGCTGGCTCTTCGATGAACACTGGCCTGAGCTACCCGAAGGTGAAGATCGAGGTGATTACCAAAAATCACAAATCATAATCTCACAACGCAGATTAGAAGCTATAATAACAATTAAGAGTGAAGGAGGGCTTGAGGTATTAATCGAGCTTGCAAGACAAACGAGCAATCCTTGGTTAGTTGGCATTACGCTGTCCGAAGCAGGTTTGAGTATTGAAGAAGAAGAAACATTACTTTCTTTACTTAGAGAAGAGGAAGATAAGAAAGTGAGCTTCACTCAGAGTTACATTCGCCAACGGGCACTCAAAGAAGGAGATGATTGGGTAAAAAGGCTTGTTGATAAAGCGCGTTCGCAACAGTGGCAGCCGAATAAGATTACTAGTCTGTTTGTTGCATTTCCCCAAAATCGAATAGTATGGGATCTATTAGAATCATTTGATAAAGCAATTCAAGAAGCTTACTGGAGGCAACGTGAATTACAGCTTTCTGGTTTACCAAGAGATGATAAGATTTATGGCATAAAACGATTAGTTTACTTTAAGAGACATTTTACAGCTCTTCATTGTGCTGCTCTATTTTCTGAAGAGGTACCAGCTGTATTAATTGCGGAGTTGTTGCAGAAGGCTGCTACGGAACCGAGCTCGGAAGATTCTCACAGACTTGATTCTTATAATATTGAAAAGTTGTTTAAGGTGCTAGATAAATCTACTGAGATAAATGAAGAAGACACAGCTCAACTGGAATGGTTGTACTTGCCCTTTCTCGCAAAAGTGGGTAGTTCGCGACTGCCTAGAATGTTGCATAGGAAGTTGTCAACTAATCCTGAGTTTTTCGCTGAGGTACTTAAGTGCATCTATAAACCGAGTAATGAAGAGAAGGAAGAAGAGAAAGAATCCCTCCCTCAAGAATTAATAAAGCAACGCGCACGTCTCGCGTGGGAATTGATTGACAGCTGGAAAACCGTGCCCTGGATTGACAGTAATGGGCGAATAGACTATAAAGAATTGGAGGAATGGGTGGTTAAGGCAAGAGAATTATGCGAAAAATTAGACCGGAAAGCGATCGGAGACTCTCACATTGGCCGAGTATTAGCGCATGCAAAATCAGAAGAGGAAAATATTTGGCCCCCTGAACCAGTATGCAAAATAATTGATGACATCCAGAGCAAGGAATTAGATGACGGATTCAGTGTAGGTATTTTAAACAAAAGGGGAACAGTTTCCAAGTCAGTTTTTGAGGATGGGCAACAAGAAAGAGTATTAGCTGAAGAATTCCGACGCTATGCAGATAAATGGGCCATTTCTTATTCGAGAACTGCTTCCTTACTAACAAAGATTGCGGAGCATTACGAGAACGAAGGAAAACGAGAGGACAGAGAAGCGGAAAGACGAGATTTAGAATATTAAGTTATAGTGTAATGAATCTATACTCGGGCTCCGGTTCTGTGCGAACGTAAGAAGTATCGGTATACTCACATTGCCTCCAGCGCGGGTAAGATTGCCTGAGTTGTGGGTAAGATGGGGATACTGGATTATGGAATGCATCTTGCCAAGGCGGGATGCTGCATTGACACGGTCAATGCACTCCAAAAATAACAATTAAAAGGAAAACAACATGTTTCACAATATGCCTAAAACCATCAAAGAAAGAATGCATTATTTAGAATCCCTTGATAAAGAGGACAGGTTAGCTGGAAAATCTCCTTTGGAGAGACTCAGGCAGGTACCTCCTGAGACCGGAAAATTCATTGCCTTGCTTGCTGCTACTGCCCCAGAGGGAACTTACCTGGAAATCGGCACGAGTGGTGGCTATTCTGCTATGTGG
>JALHSU010000258.1 GCA_022865345.1 Candidatus Zixiibacteriota bacterium | reverse complement strand
CATCTCCAACCTCAGGCGGAAGAGGAGCGGGACCACCCTTGAAAAGATAATTTATCTCATACACCACATCAGAAACAGTTGTCTTGCCGTCAGCATTATCATCCCCATGCACAAAAGCCGCAGTATTAACATACCCCTGCCTTGCCCAAAGACTATCTTCCTTAGAAAGCCCAACCACCGACGACTGACCACCAGTCCCTATCCTCAAAAAGTAGTTAGCAGATTGCGCCCTCCCACCAAATTCATCTAAGACGTCAGTGAACATCTTAAAGTTTTCGCTGCTGGATTGGGAGTAAGAGTTAAAGGGGAAAAGGAAAAAGACCATCAAGAAAATCATCACAAATTTTGGGTTATTTGATTTACACATTTTCAGCACCTCCTGTTTTCTTCTTTCTGTAGGTCAACCATCTCCGCCTTTGGCGAAGTGGTTGACAATTTTTTTTGTCTAATCCTTCCAAGTTGCAGTTGGCGACAGCGGTTGAGTAAACTCGATTGAAGTTACTTGGGCTTTATCAAGCCGCTTGGTCTCGAATCCTTTCCTCTTTGCCACTATTCTATAAGTGAAATGAGCGTTACTTAATCCCTTATTAAGTTCTATAACATCGAAACCAGTTGTGCCTCTTTTTACAATGACACCTTGGCATTCGTCATTAAGCTGAACAAACACCTTCATAAGATGTTGTTCATTAATGGTCACGGTTTCCAGAAACAGTGGGTCCAGCTCAACATGAGCTTTTCCACCATTTAATTGCCCTTCACCAAAATCCTCAAACCAGACCTCAGGAGATTCTTGGCTATACAATTTTACAGTTCCCTTGGAGACTTCAACAATTGCATTTTTCGTGTAACCTGGAGCAACTGCAAAGTTGCCATCAGAATACACACCATATCCATTTGATGAATGACAGTAACCAGTTACTCCTCTTACATTACTCGGATTGCCAGTTCCGGGTGCCGAGCCAAGAACACCACTTGCCCCTGAACTTGTAGAGGCGACGGTACCGATAACACCTCTGGTGTCACCTGATGTAGCCGTATTCACACCATATACTCCACTTACCCAAGTGTCTGATGACCGTGTTTCACCCCATACACCATAGGTGCTGCCAGAACTTACATCGCCCCAGCCAAAAACACCAGCTGCTGTTGGGTTTCCCGACCCCCCGTGCGTCCAACATCTTCCCAGAACACCAAAAGCATCGCCGTATCCGGTGTTAGCGGCTAAACCATAAACGCCAGCTGAACTACCAGTTGGTGGCTGTTCTCCGCTTGGCGAATGAGTTGAACCCGCTAATCCAAAACTATTATCTGAAGTCCCGGTCGCGGCTCCGTCTCCACTTACTCCTGCACCTCCATTAGTAGAATGAGTTCTTGCAAAAATCCCCTGACCAGAGCCGGAGTTCTCTGCACGAATAATCTCCGAAGAGTTAGTCCCCCATGTTTGCACTTGTCCATTCACAGTTAAGTTTCCATTCAACGTCCCTGATTGGTCATTCCTTAAAAATTGTGTTCCATGGATTCCGTCCACCATATCGGAGTTACTGGAGTAGGGATAAGTATCTCCCCAATGATGTCCATCCCAGATGTCAGCAGAAACCTGTCCATTATGGTACCCATCCAGTTTATCTGCATTGTCTATCGTTCCAGCAAAGTTCCCGTAGATGGTCCCGGTTGATCGAATATCTCCAGCCACATCAAGTTTATACCCCGGGCTTGTCGTCCCGATGCCGACATTGCCATTATTATGAACATAGAGTCTAGGGTTTAGAGTGCCTACCAATGAGTAGGTGGCAAGCGTGATGTCTTTACCTGACAGCCCCAGGGAATCAGCATCGTTACCTAGATAATTGTATGCGTAAATGTTAGCCGCTCCCCCTTCATTATGATAAAGAAAAAGGCCACGAGAGGATGGCTGAATCCATGTGTTCGGATAAATACCTAATATACCGTTTACACTTAATTTTTGATCTGGGCTTGTCGTCCCGATGCCAACGTTGCCAGATGCATCAACCATAAATGTACCCTGTCGGAACTCGTAATTGCTACCATTATACCAAAGTGGTTCCAGATGAATGGCTCCCGCATACGGGGCTTGATTTGAACTAGAATGCGTCACTAAGAGTCTACCTGTACCAGCTGTTCCATCCTCGGTATTTCTGTTCAATCTCAGATAAGAGTCTCCAGTATCATTACGAAATAGCACGTTACCACCCCGAACTTCTAGTTTCTCTTCTGGGCCAGTCGTCCCTATACCGACATTGCCATCGAATATCCCATTACCACTTACATGCAATCTTGCGCTGGGACTCCATGTACCAATACCAAGATTGTCTCCCATCCAAACATTTCCATTGCCTTTGACTGACATTCTGGCAATATTATTGGTTAAGAAATCAATATTCGAAGCATCATTAGTAGTTTGGAGGACAACCCCTGTGGCACTTCCAATATTCAACCAATTGCCTGATTCACCTAAGATTTCCATCCCACCAGAGGTTTTCAAAGTAATGTTACCATCGAAGCGTGATTCTCCTGCTACATGGAATGGTTTTGATGGATTCTCCGTCCCAATACCTACGTTACCATTCAGATGATATATGATATCTCCCTTAATCGTCCAGTCCGCATCTGGCATTGCGAAATGGGCTGTGTCCGCAACTGCGGAGTGATAAGCATACCCCACGCTCACAATCGCTTTTCTCGGAGTCATCTCATTATCATTTCCAACTTTTAAACCCAGGTATCTTGTGTTCCCATCAAAAACTGTAGCAGAGATAGGGTTTACGCTTCCTAACAAAACACTGAAAACCCCATATTCGACTTTGACTGAGGCTTGGGTTTCCGTCCATAAGGGAGTTCCACCAGTGCTGTCCGCATAAATGGAGAACACCATTGAAAATGTATCGCTAATCAAAGCCCCTTGCGGTGTGGTTATTTTCCCCTGGTAATTAATCATTTTGGGAACTTCTGCATTTACAAGAGACGAGAAAACCAGGATTGTTACTAAGCAAGCCAGCAAAATTTTTACCGATTTCATTTTAAACCTCCTTTTTCGTTTGTTCGGGAATTGGAATTCCCGAACATGATTTTTAGTAGCACGACCTTTTTAGGGTCCCAATGCGAGGCTAAAAGCCTCGCGCTACGTAACCTCTACCACCATAAGTAGTAAAGCTGAAGCTTTACACTCCAAAAAGATTCCTGATCACCTCCCCTTGCTAGGTTGAAATTAAAAATAATTTACCCTCTTTTTTGAATTTGATTCTTGATATTCCCCCTCAGTTTTAAAACCCAATTTTGTGTTATGTCAGGTCCTCAGACCTGATTCGCCTGAGGCGAACTGGTAGCCAGGAGAATCAGCGCTTGTCGAATGTCTTTCTTACATTCTAAAACAAAAACCTTATTTGTCAAGGAAAATAACTGTAGTTTCTAAATTTTAGATTGGAGTTGAGACAGGAAGGATAGCAAGATTCACAGCTGATTGAACGGATTAAACGGATGTTCAGAGCAGATATATCAGCTTAATCTGTTTAATCAGCTGTGATGTTATTTCTTCCGTAGGGACGGGTTTGAAACCCGCCCCTACAAAAAATTGCATTGACACGGTCAATGCACTCCAAAAAAAGACCTCACCCCAACCCTCTCCTGAAAGGAGGGGAAATAAAAAGCGACCCTGAAAGGGTCGCGCTACGAAAATTCAAAGGGCGACCACACCGGTTCGCCCCTACATCTCACGTCTTACTTCTTACTTTTTTTCTTCTTATCTAGAGCTAATCCCAAGACCTCATCCACAGTTTCCACGAAGATGAACTTGATCTTCTTCTTGATCTCTTCCGGGACTTCCTCTAAATCTTTCTGATTATGTTTGGATAAGATGATGGTTTTAATCCCAGCCCTATAGGCTGCTAAGGCTTTTTCCTTTAACCCTCCAATGGGCAAAACCTGTCCTCTTAAGGTGATTTCCCCGGTCATGGCCCAAAAAGGTTTTACCGGCCTTTCGGAGAGAAGGGAAACAATCGCTGTAACCATTGTGATGCCGGCAGAAGGACCATCCTTGGGAATGGAGCCGGCTGGCACATGCACGTG
>JALHSU010000257.1 GCA_022865345.1 Candidatus Zixiibacteriota bacterium | reverse complement strand
CTTTTATGTTTAATATATACTAAATCCAAAAAATCTTGTCAATAAAATTTTTGATTTTTTACTAGTCCTGTAGGTCGGGCTGTCCGAATCTGGATCCTGCGGATTGGAGACTACCCGACGAAATATAAATTGTCGGGTAGCTATCGCAACCCGACCTACCTCTGCTGTTATGCGAAGTTGCGGGCGTCCTTCATCAAAATGTAATTGATCTGTCGATGTATTGTGAGTAATCCGTTAACTTCTGGGTGTATCTTTCTGTCATTAAGGGAGACGAAATAAGAAAATCCGCTGTAGACCTGTTGCAAGCCGTAGGAATATTATAAAGAACAGAGATTCTCAGTAAAGCCTTTACATCAACATCATGCGGGTGTGGTTGCATGGGATCCCAAAAGAAAACAAGAATATCAATATTTCCCTCTGCAATCATCGCCCCAAGTTGTTGATCGCCTCCAAACGGACCTGACTTAAGTTTAACAATACTCTGGTTAAATGATTTCCCTTTTTCCAGCTTCCTGGTTATTGCATCCTCAACCAAGCGACCAGTAGTTCCCGTACAGATCAGCTTGTGGTCTAGGAGTAACTTCCAGTTCCATTCCACCCATTCGAGTAAGTCGTTTTTACAGTTGTCGTGTGCAACCACAGCAACTCGCTTCGATATTTCCATCACTTCTCCTTTTATCTATTTTGTTTCAACAGATACATTGATGGGATCCAATATTACGACATATTCATCCATATTATTCGACGTCCCGCAATTTCGCATAACTTGGTTACAAGCGTAAGAAGTTCGTTTATCTCCTCAAAATTGGAGTTATAGACGAACCTGTTGCGTTTATTCCGATTTTAGACGCATAGGCAGCTATGTCAAATATACCTCCCAATGGATTCTAATTCGACTTTTGAATATTATACCAAATTTGAAATAATTTGCAACAAAATTTTTTTGAAACCTGTGGGTTGGGCTGTCGGAGACTGCCCGACGAAATATAAATAGTCGGGTGGCCGGTGCAACCCGACCTACTTTAAAAGATTAATTTCATTTGTAAAAAAGCGTTAATCTTCTTATATTTTCTGCTTGAGGATAACCTCATAATAAGATAAAGGAGAAAATAATGAAAAGGTTCGGGATTTTAATTTTAGTGATGATCTTAGCACTGGTTTTGTATTTTTTACTGAGCTCAAAAGGGGAAAAGAACAAGGGGGAGATATCTGCTTCTGGCACTATTGAAATCACCGAGGTGGAGGTAAGCTCAAAGCTTTCTGGAAGGATAGAGAAGCTTTTGGTGGATGAGGGGGATAGTGTTTTAAAAGATCAGGTCTTGATTGAATTAGAAACAAAGGAGCTTCAGGCTCAGCTTAAACAGGCTCAGGCGGCTTATCAGGTATCTTTAGCCCAGCTTGCCCAGTCTAAATCTAATTCTGAGAATCTCAAAACCAATCTGGAAAGGACGAGGCAGCTTTACAAAGCCGGGAGCGCTACCCGGCAGCAGTTGGATGACCAGGAGACAAAATACCAGATGGCAAAGGACCAGCTTAGCTCTGCCACCCATTTAACTGAGCAAAACAAAGCCATGATCGATCTGATCAAGGTGAATCTCGATAATATGGTAATTAAATCGCCAATCAATGGTTTGGTCCTGAGCAAGAATACTGAGATAGGAGAAGTGGTTTCGCCAGGCTCTTCGCTTTTGACCTTAGGAGATCTGCTGCATCCCTGGGTCAAAATCTACATCAAAGAAGCGGATTTGGGAAAAGTCAAGTTAGGGCAGGAAGCACAGGTTAAGATAGATACCTATCCGGAGAAAGTCTTTGAGGGGAAAGTCACTTACATTTCCAGCCAGGCAGAATTTACTCCCAAGAACATCCAGACCAAAGAGGAAAGGGTGAAATTGGTTTTCGGGATTAAGGTGAGCCTGGAAAACCCATTACAGATTCTAAAACCGGGTATGCCGGCGGATGTTATTCTATCAAAAGATTAAGAAAGAACTCTGAAAAACTCCTATTACGGGGCTGGGAGCCCCGCCTACGGGACTGATCTTTCGTAGGTCGGGCACCCTTGCCCGACAATTCAGATCCACTTTTTCAGAGACCTAAAATTAATGCATACTTTTTAAATGACATGCTGGAAACATTCGATCTGCTCAAGAAGTTCGATGCGCTAACTGCCATTGAAAATCTCTCTTTAAGAATAGAAAAAGGGGAGATGGTAGGTTTAGTCGGACCTGACGGAGCAGGGAAAACAACCTTGATGAGGATCCTGTCTGCAATCCTTGCGCCGACATCCGGGACTGCGACAGTTGCCGGATTTGATATAGTCAAAGATTCAGAAAGGCTCAAAGCGAAAATCGGATATATGCCTCAGAGGTTCGGATTGTATGAGGATTTGACTGTGCTGGAAAATCTAAACTTCTTTTCCGAGGTATATCAGCTTACTAAAGAGAAAAAAAAGGAAAAATACGTGGAGGTATTCAGGTTCAGTCAGCTCGAACCTTTTAAAAATTTTTTAGCCGGAAACCTCTCCGGCGGGATGAAGCAGAAGTTAGCTTTATCCTGCGTCCTTTTACATACTCCGGAAGTTCTGATATTAGATGAACCCACCCGTGGAGTTGACCCGATTTCCCGCAGAGACTTCTGGTCAATCCTTTTCGAGCAGCGGAAAAAGGGGATGACCATTTTCATCTCCACCTCTTATATGGACGAGGCTGAAAGATGCCAGAGAGTTGCTTTTTTAGACGGCGGGAGATTAATCGCATACGAACCTCCTTTGCAGCTTAAACAGAAGATGAAAGGGGTTCTTTTCGAGCTGGTCAGCGAAAAAAGCAGGGAAGCGAAATCTTTCTTAGAAAAAGAAGAAGAAGTAATGAATGTTTCCCTTTTTGGAGAAAAAGTGCATTTCACCCTCGAAGATGAAAAAATCCTGGAAGATCTGAAAGTCAAATTACAAAATGCGGGTATCGAGATTTTAAGCTTGAATAAAATCGAGCCTTCTTTAGAAGATGTCTTCATCTCACTCAAGCAAGCGGAGGAAAAGGATTAGATGTACAGGGATGACATCTCTATGGTAGCCGCAACCTTTAGGTTGCGTGGCATTCGCAAACCAAAGTCTGCGGCCTCCGGTCTGGGGACACAGTCACAGGATAAAGTAAAGGGTGCTGAATGAGCACGAATCAGATTGCAGTTGAAGTGGAAAACCTGGTCAAGAGGTTCGGTGATTTCACTGCAGTGGCTAATATCAGTTTTCAGATCAAGAAGGGGGAGGTTTTTGGGTTCTTAGGTCCAAATGGGGCTGGAAAAACTACTACCATAAAGATACTGTGCGGGCTTTTAACTCCTACTTCAGGTAAGGGGAGGGTTGGAGAATACGATGTCTTTACTCAATCAGAGAAAATCAAAGAGAATATCGGCTATATGTCGCAGAAATTCTCCTTGTACGATGACCTGACAGTGGAGCAGAACATAGATTTCTACAGCGGAATCTACAAAGTCAAAAAGGAAAAGAAAAAAGAAAGAAAGGAATGGGTTCTGAAAATGGCAGATCTGGAGGATAAAAGGAACAGAAGGACTGCGGATTTAGCCCTGGGCTGGAAGCAGAGGCTGGCTTTAGGATGTGCTTTCCTGCACGAGCCCCCAGTCCTTTTCCTGGATGAGCCAACCTCCGGAGTAGACCCGATATCAAGACGTAATTTCTGGGATTTAATCTATTCCATCTCAGATAAAGGCACCACGGTTTTCGTCACCACTCATTATATGGATGAAGCTGAGTACTGTCACAGGTTAGCCCTCATTTTCAGGGGAAAATTAGTTCGCTTGGGAACTCCGGAGGAACTAAAGGGCAAATCGATATCCGGCTCGGTCTGGGAAGTGGAATGCAAAAATCCAATCGAGGCTTTAGATTCTCTGCAAAAAGACAAAAGGGTCATCGAAGCCTCCCTTTTTGGAATGAAGATCCACATCCTTATCCCTTTTACCAGGGAAGAGGAAGCCTCTGCTTTAGTTTCACAGATCTTAGATGAGAATAAAATTGAGGTGATAAGGTTACAAAAGATCGTGCCGTCCTTAGAGGACGTTTTTGTGTCTCTGATCAGGGAGAAGGCATAGAAGATGAAGTTCAGAAGGCTTTGGGCAGTAGTTTTCAAGGAATTTCTTCAGATCTCCCGGGATACCCGGATTCTGGTCATGGCTTTTGCAGTTCCGGTGGGGATGCTGGTCCTCTTTGGCTATGCAGTGACTCTGGATATCAATAATCTTCCTTTAGGGGTCTATGATCAGGATAATTCTCAGGAAAGCAGGGGGCTGGTTTCCAGTTTGATGCGATCAGGTTATTTTTCGGTGGAAAGTTATGCTGATAGCTACCAGGGACTATTGAATCTAATAGAAAAAGGAAAGATTAAAATTGCCCTGGTTATCCCATACGACTTTTCCAAAAAAATAAAATCAGGGGAAAAGGTGGAGGTCCAGACCATACTGGATGGAAGCGACGCCAATACTGCCACTATCGGAGCAGGATATCTAACCGGAGCACTTCAGCTTTACTCTCTCAAGCTCACCCAGATAGAAATCAATCCTCCAATCGACGGAAGGATTAGGATCTGGTATAACGAGGAGCTTAAGAGCAAAAACTACATTATCCCAGGGCTGATTGCAGTCATTATGATGATCATAGGAACCTTGCTCACCTCCCTGGTTATCGCCAGGGAATGGGAAAGAGGGACTATGGAACAGTTAATCGCCACGCCCATTCAGTCCTCAGAGCTGATCTTTGGCAAGCTGGTTCCCTATTTTGCGATCGGGATGATCGATTTATTGTTGGCCGTTCTTCTGGGCAGGATTATCTTTAAGGTTCCTTTTAGAGGAAGTTTTCTTTTGATGTTTTTAGTCTCATGTATATTCCTTGCTGGAGCTCTGGGCATCGGAATGTTCATCTCGATTCTAACCAAATCCCAGCAATTAGCCTACCAGATGGCTTTGCTAACCTCCTTTTTACCAGGCTATATCCTTTCAGGTTTTATTTTCCCCATTTTCAATATGCCTCTCTTTTTGAGGATTATCACCCATATTGTGCCAGCCAGGTATTATATAAAGATCCTTCAGGGGATTTTCCTGAAAGGGAACGGCTTTCCCTCCTTGATACCCGAGATTTTGCTTTTGTCCATCTTCGCTTTGATAATGCTAAGCATAGCTAATCTGATTTTTAAGAAAAGGTTGCCGGACTGATATGTGGGAGAGGATTAGACATATCTTTCTTAAAGAGGCTGTTCAGATCAGGAGAGACAAGAGGATGCTGATGATTATCTTTGTGGCTCCGATCATACAGATTATCCTGTTAGGTTATGCCGCCAATATGGATGTTAAGCGGATTCCCGCAGCGGTTTTAGATTTCTCTATGACTCAGGAGAGCAGGGAACTTATCCTGCTTTTCAAAAATTCCGGCCGCTTTCAGATCAACTATTTTCCGGAAAGCCAGAAAGAGATGGTTGAGCGTCTGGATAAGGGGGAAGTCTGGGTGGGGATTGAGATAAAAAGTGATTTTGCTCAGGAGTTGAAAAAAGGGAAAACTGTCCCGATTCAAATCATAATCGATGGGACCAATTCCAACACCGCAGGAGTAGTCTCCGGTTACTTAAACCAGCTACTTCTATCTTATAATCTAAAGCTTCTCCAGGATCAGGTACAGAAGAGGCTGGCTGGAGCTTCTGTTACCGGCATGGTTTCTAAACCAAAAATTCTGAGCCTGGAGAACCAGGTAAGAGCCTGGTATAATCCAGAGTTAAAAAGCAGGGATTTCAATTTGCCAGGGATTCTGGCTTTGATATTAATGATAACCACGATGATGCTGACCTCTATGGCAATTGTCAGGGAAAAAGAAATCGGAACTATCGAGCAGTTGATGGTTACCCCGATAAAGACCTCTGAGCTCATCCTGGGTAAAGTTACACCTTTTGCCTTGATCGGTTTTATAGATGTGTGTCTGATAACCCTGGTGGCGATATTATGGTTCAAAATACCTTTCCGGGGAAATTTCTTTTTCCTGCTACTGTCGGTGACGGTCTACCTTTTGACGACTATAGGAATAGGTCTTTTCATGTCCACCCTTGCCAGAACCCAGCAGCAGGCTATGATGATGACCTTCTTCTTTCTTATGCCGGCAATCATCCTCTCCGGATTTATGTTCCCGATTGCCAATATGCCTAAGCTGATTCAGTATCTCACTTATGTCAATCCGTTGAGGTATTTTCTAATTATCGTGCGGGGGATTTTTCTCAAAGGGAGTGGTCTCCGAGTTCTCTGGGACCAGCTCTTACCTCTGGGCTCTATCGGTGTGGTCGTGCTTGTTCTCAGCATTCTCCGCTTCAGGAAAAAAATAGGTTGAAAACGGCGTAATTGCCCATTCGGCGACGCAAAAAGTCGTATGAATCTAATTTAAAGTTAAACAACGAGTTGGCAGAACCGTTTTAAAAAGAGGGTTTCAGTCTTGCTAATTTTTGTCAGATTTGAGTTCTTATGAAATCTGAAGTCGGCGTAAGTTCAAGGGAAATTTAAAGGTCAAATAATTGATTTTTCTGGTATGAGATTTGTAGGCTTAAAATGGGATTTTTTGCCCTTTGAAAAACTAAACATATCACCAGGGAGTTCTTGCTCAAGTTTAACTTTGTCTTAAATTTAGACTTGACAAAATGGAATTTTAAGTTAAAATTATGTCAATGAATTACAGTTTTTGGTAAGCGAGCTATATAGAGTGGAGATTTTTGGTTCTGAACAGTCGTTCCTCAAAATTCGAAAGAGCTTTTAACTATTCACTGGTCGCGGTATTAATCCTTCTGGGTCTATTGATTATTTCGGGTATATTCAGAAGTATGCCTCCTGATTTTCGTAGTATATTTGGAGGGATAATACTGGTTTATGGTGTGGTGAGGTTTTTGCTCTTAAGAAACAGATACCGGAAGGAAGAAAAGATTGAGGAGAAAAAAGAATAAAAAAACTAAAAATTGAGAAATAAAATACTTGACAGAGAAAGGATTTATGATAACTTTAAAGCTTTTAAGTAAGGGTCTGATGAGAAGAAAAGAGATAATTGCCCGGGTCTGGCTTACAGCTTTGATTCTTCTTTTGAGTTTGTACATAACTGCCGGATGCCAGGATCTGGAGAGCGGGAAAAAAGCATACCAGAAGAGGGATTACGATACTGCCATAAACCTGCTAAAAGCCTATATAGACAAAAAACCGACAGAGCCAGAGCCTTACTATTATCTGGGGGCTTGCTATTTTGAAAAAGGAATGTGGGATGATGCTATCGCCCAGTTGAAGAATGCCATAGACCGGAAGCCGAAATATGCAGAAGCCATATATAAACTCGGCCTGTCTTATCTGAAGAAAGGCTCTTATGACCAGGCTTTGCAGACCTTTAACCAGGGGCTGGAGATAAAAAGGAACTTCGCAGAATTCTTAAATGGAGTAGGTCTGGTGCAAATGGCACAGGGGAAATTGGAGGAAGCGGATATCAGTTTTAGAAAAGCCATCTCTTCGGATCCTAAGAATTTCGAGTATCACAAGAACCTGGGGGATGTGAATCTGCAAAAGGGTGTGGCTTCCATTGCCATCGATGAATACAAGCAGGCAATCAGCCTGGATTCCACCAAAGCAGACGTTTACTATAGCTTGGGAAAAGCTTATCTTACCCAGATGGATTTCAACGCCGCCGCGGATGCTTTTAAGAAGACCGTTCTTTTAGAGCCGAAATTCAAATCGGTTTACTTAGACTTAGGAAGCATCTATTCCTTAGCCCAGAAATATCCTGAAGCTGGCTGGGCTTATAATGAATACGTCAAATTAGACCAGAATAATCCCCAGGCTTATTTGGGCTTAGGAAAAGCATTTTACAATATGTATCAACTTGACAGTGCTGTAACGAACCTGGACAAAACCGTCAAGCTAGATTCTAGTCTGACCGAAGCTTACTATTTCCTGGGCAAAAGCTATGAGGATAAGAAGATGTATCCGGAGGCAGCCTCAGCTTTTGAAAACTATCAGAGAAGCTATACCAGTAAAAACAATTTCGAGTGGACTATAAAAGATAGAGATTTCTTAATGAACAACGGGAAGGTACATTTTTATCTAGGAGATTCACTGAACCTGGAAAAAGCAGTTGAATCTCTTAACTTAGCAGTAAAACTGGACACGACCTACAGCGAATCTTATTCCTTCCTGGGTTTAGCCTATTACCAGCTTAAAAGATACTCGGATGCCATCCCGGCTTTGAAAAAGAAAATCGACCTGGACTCAACCAGCTTCAACAGCTATCTTAACCTGGCTTACTGCCATGTCAATCTGAAGCAGTTTAAGGATGCATTAGACCCGCTCAAAAAAGTGGTGGAGTTGAAGCCGGATTATCTTCAGGCTCACCAGTACCTGGCTTATATTTACTTAAGCGAGCTTAAAGACTATGCCGCGGCTAAGGATGAGTATGAGAAGATACTCCAGCTTAATCCTCAGGACTGTCAGGCAAAAGGGAACTTAGGATATGTTCTCCTCACCCTGAACAGGGCGGGCGAGGCGATAAGACCCCTTTCCGAAGCAGTTAACTGTCAGTCCAGCGACATCTCCTTCAATCTCTGGCTGGCACAGGCATATGATATAACTAACCAGTATGAGAAAGCTAAGGAAGCATACCGAAAAGTCTTAAGATTAGACCCCAAGAACAAGCTGGCAAAAGATCGGCTGGATTTCCTGGAGTATAACTATTGATTTAAATAATTTATAATCGAATATCCAAGGAATAAAAACTAAGTACCAATTGTAAATACAGAGGAGAAAGATGGTCGAAGAGAAAAAGGGCGAGAAAAGAGAAGATGACCTGCGCTATAAATATATCGGGTTTGACGTTTATTCTTCCAGGGCCAAGAAATTCTGGAGAGATCCAGAAGAGGAGAAAAGATATTTAGAAGAGGTCAAAAAAAGAAAGGAAAAAGGGGAGAGGGAGGAGCGGGATCATAGCCTTATAGCGGTGCCGGTTTTCTCCCCGGTGGAGAAATGGATTTTGACCGTAACTTCCGTTTTGATGATTTTGTGCCTTTTCCTTCCCTGGTTCACTTTTACCCGTGGGGAGAGCGTCATGCGCTACAATGTCTTGCAGTACCTGTTTAATTTCGGGACATTGATGACTTACTCTGGCCTGGGCGGTGCTCTTCTGGGCGTTCTGACGATCATTTTTCCAGTAGCGATGTTGACTTCTCTGCTCTTTGGAATACTCAATTTGCTTGCCCTGTACAGTAAAACGAATTCGGAAGGAGGGTATCTTCGCAAGGTCAAAAAAACTCTCAGGCTCAACTTCATCCCTTTCTTTTTGTGGATAGTAGCCGTGATCATATCGATAATCGGAATAGCTACTCCACTGGCATCTGCTTTTGGAGTGAACCAGCTTAAAGATAATTTTGACGTGATAACTTTAGTGAGCATCTCCGGGATTGGCTTGTGGATCAGCTTGGGATGCTGGACACTGAACAGCGTTAAAGCTAATGATTTATAAGAGCATTAAGGAGGTCAGGATGAGATAGTCTCCAGGCAAAGAAAAAAACGAGATATTAACTCAATTTTTAAACTTTTTAAGGAGGTATTTGTATGAAGCAATCGATCTTTATAACCTTAGTCCTGATAGTCTCAATTGCCATCGGTTTTATAATCTGGGGATTGATGCTGCCGGATTATCTGAGATTGGGAGGACCACTGGTAGGATTATTGATCGGTTTGTTAGTAATGCTTTTATCTTTTATCATAGAAAGGACTTTGACTTTAAGGAAAGCCCGGGGTAAAGCTTCGGTCCAGTCCTTTTTCAGGAATGTGGTAACCATGCTGGACAAAGGGGATTACGATGGAGCTATTGCCGCATGCGACAAACAGAGAGGCACAACCGCTAACGTTTTAAGAGCGGGCATCGAAAGATACCAGCAGTTAAAAGGAAATACTTCGTCTGAAAAACGCTTGAGCGAAACCCAGAGAGCAATTGAAGAGGCTAATGCCCTGGAGGTCCCGTTACTGGAGAGAAATCTGATCGCCTTATCCACTATCGCCTCGATTGCCACCATGATAGGGCTATTAGGAACCACTATCGGAATGATAAGAGCCTTTAAGGCAACCTCCGAGAGGGTCGGTGGAGTTATCGACGCTATGAAGCTGGCTACCGGAATTTCCGAAGCTCTGGTGAATACGGCTGGTGGACTTCTGGCTGCCATCATCGGGATCGTGGCTTACAATTTCTTCGTGAATAAGGTGGATGCTTTCAACTATACGATGGACGAGGCTTCTTACGAGGTCTTACAGCTTTTGAAGAGTAAGGAGGCTGAGAAGTAATGTTAAAGAGGATGAAGAAGAGAATAGGGGTTAAAATCGATATGACCCCTATGGTGGATATCGCCTTTCTGCTTTTGATCTTCTATATGTCCACTACCCAGTTCAAACCCCCGGAAAAAAAATCAGTGGCTCTGCCAGCTTCCCATTCCCAAATCAAGCTGCCGGAAAAAGATATTTTGAACATAACCGTTACCAAAGACGACAGCATTGCCGTAGATTATGTGAATAGGAAACAGGTAGAGATTCAAGGCAAAAAAGAGCAGGTCCTGGAAAGGATTTACGAGGATGTCAACCTGAACACATTAGCTGGAACGATTTTGTCGATCCGGGCCAAATACCCTGGGATATTTGTGGTGATCAAAGCAGACAAGGAAGCCCATTATGGGATCATACAAGCACTGATGAACACCATGCGCGATAATCATATGCCCCGCTTCCAGTTAGTTACTGAGATCGAGGCGGGAAGTTAAAAATAGTTTTTAGAGCAATTTTGTCTAAGGAGTGAATTTCTATGGCAGCGGTTGACGTAGGAGGACCGAGTCCTCGAGGGAAAAAGACCGGAGGGCTTCGAAGACCGAAAAAGAGATTGGGGATAAGAATAGATATGACCCCTATGGTAGATATAGCCTTTCTTCTGCTGATCTTCTATATGGTGACCACGATCTTCAGTCTTCCACAGGCGATGGAGATCAACCTTCCTCCAGAGGACCAGCCAGTACCCATTGCGGAATCTAACCTTTTTACTTTGAGGGTAGATTC
Organism: Candidatus Zixiibacteriota bacterium; assembly: GCA_022865345.1. Taxonomy (NCBI): domain Bacteria; kingdom Pseudomonadati; phylum Candidatus Zixiibacteriota; species Candidatus Zixiibacteriota bacterium. The sequence goes on along the minus strand of JALHSU010000257.1, from coordinate 18,373 downwards.
GGAAGGGAAGATGTACTGGAATATGGGAGTGGAAAAGCCGGAACCTATTCCCCCTGATTCTTTAAGGTCCATCCTTCTAAGAAAGAATCAGGAAAAGCCCAAGCTGGTGACCCTTATCAAGATCGACAAGGAAGCCAAGTATTACAAGATGATCGACATAGTGGACGAAATACAATTAGTGGAAAAGCAGATGCAAGAGAAAAACCGTAACTTCAGTTACCGTTTCAGCTTTGCCCCTTTTACGGATGAAGATCAAGGGCTTATCACCGGTAAGCTTCAGCCGAAAGGAGGGAAGTAAGAATGAGAGTCGCAACGCCTTATGGAGCCTTTGAGCTTAAGAGGGTCTATCAGAGAAACTTTAGCATTGCAGTAATTATCTCTGCCCTGGTGTATTTGATCTTAATTGGTTCATTTATGCTTTTTTCTCATATCACAGCTCAGAAGCCGGTAGCAAAAAGGGTAATAACTATCAGAACCCCTCTCGAGTTAGGAGCGCCTCCTTCCCTGACCCAGAACGTGGCTCATCAGATAGCAGTAGCTGCACCAGCCGCGGCTGCAGCGCCGTCAGTTGGAGTTCCTAAAGCGGTTCCGGATGATCAGGTTAAGGAAACAGTGACCCTGGCCAGCCAGGCAGAATTAGGGGTCTTGCAGAACCCCACTGTGTCTACTGAGGGAACAGGTAAGGGTGAATCATTATCCATTCAGATAGCCCCGGAAGAATATCTGCCTGCGCCAGGAGAGTTCGTGCCTTACGAAGAGGCTCCTGTACCCATTAAATGGGTTAAACCGAGCTATCCTGAGTTGGCCAGAAAATCGGGTGTCGAAGGGAAAATCTGGGTTGAGGCTCTGGTGGATAAACGCGGTAAAGTCAGGGATGCCAGGTGCCTGAAAGAGATGAGCGTGAACGCTGACATCTTCTGCGAAGAGGCGGTTAAAGCCGCAATGCAGAACGAATATAAGCCAGCCATAAGCAACCACCAGCCGGTGGCAGTCCGGGTACAGTACAAGGTGGACTTTAATTTGAAATAAGGGAGACTACTTAAGGCAGAATGTTTCATTAATTGAAAAGTCAATAAGGCAGTTTTCTTAAAACTGCCTTTTTTTATCAGGAGCGATTTTTTTTTAGGGAGGAGAGATGCCGAAATGCTTCAATTTTAAAGCATCAATTTTTTTATCCACTTTCTTTTTAGCTTCACTTCCGGTCAAGCTTTTTGCCGGGGAGGAGAATGTCCTTTTGCCTCCTTTTGACCGGACAGTCAACTTGGCCTTATATTTCGTTCTGCTCTCTGCCATCTTAGGTTTAGCTTACGGGCTTTATTTAGCTTTCAAGGTGATAAAAAAGGATCAGGGTACACCTAAGATGATCGAGGTGGCAAAAGCAATTCAGGAAGGAGCAAAAGCCTACCTTACCCGCCAGTTCAGGGTTTTATTTTTCTTCATCATACTTCTGACGATTGTATTATTTTTTGTCTATAAAAACATATACCTACTTCCTGACGGAACCCCGGACTGGAAAATGGTCTGGGGGATCGCGCTGGCGTTTTTAGCCGGCTCAACTCTATCAGCCATGACCGGGCTTATCGGTATGTCAGTTGCTGTTCGGGGGAACGTGAGGGTAGCTCACGCTGCCAGAACCTCATTTAAAAATGCTCTGGAGACCGCATTTCAGTCTGGCACCGTAACCGGTATGTTCACCGTCGGAATGGGTTTGGTCGGAGCTACAGTCATCTTTATGCTCTTCAAGGAAAAGGCTATGATGGTCCTGATCGGGTTCGGTTTCGGCGGAAGCCTTGTAGCCTTATTTATGAGAGTGGGCGGTGGAATCTACACCAAGGCAGCAGACGTGGGAGCGGACCTGGTGGGCAAAGTCGAAGCAGGGATTCCGGAGGACGATCCCAGAAATGCGGCAGTGATTGCGGATCTTGTAGGGGACAACGTGGGAGATTGTGCTGGAATGGCAGCAGACCTATTTGAATCTTATGAGGTCACCTTAGTTGCCGCTATGATCTTAGGAGCTTCCTATGCGGTCTTCAACCCTACCCCTGCTGGCAAGGATCTGGCTTTAAAATTGATTGTTTTTCCGCTTTTAGTCAGGGCTGTAGGGGTATTCGCTTCTATCCTGGGCACCTGGAGAGTGAAGGGAAAAGATAAAAAAGACTTTAACCCGATGAGGCCCATCCAGAACGGGTTTGTGGTCGCGGCTCTGGTCTCCACTATCGGATTCGGGTTGATAAACTATTTCTACATAAAAACCGCATCCGGCGCTCCGGATATGAGGTTTTTCTGGGCGACTTTTTCCGGAATCGTGCTGGCAGTTTTGATCAGTTACCTGACAGAATATTATACTGCAGTGGAATATAGCCCGGTCAAAGAGACTGCGCGCGCCACCAAGACCGGTGCAGCAACTACCATCTTAGCTGGGTTTTCTGAAGGGATGGAGTCGACCGTTTTAGCCATCATCGTCATAGGCGCCGCGATATTGACTTCGAACCTGATCTTTAGCGGGGATTTGGCCTTAGCCGCCTACGGGATAGCTTTATGCGGAATGGGAATGCTCACCACAACCGGATTCATCGTCTCAATGGATTCTTATGGACCAGTATCAGATAACGCTAACGGTATCTTCGAGATGTCAAAGGTCTTAGAAGAGGATAAAAATCCGGATGCTCATCTGATAGTGCATAAATTAGATGCGGTGGGAAATACCACTAAAGCGGTGACAAAAGGCTTTGCTATCGCCTCGGCAGTAGTAGCAGCAGTTTCTCTGTTCAGGTCTTACGGTTCGGACATAAACTTACTTGATCCGGCTTACAAATTTTTCGAAAGAGGTATTCAGATCAACCTGCCCAATGCATTCGTAGGCCTGTTGATCGGAGGAGCGATGCCTTTTCTCTTCAGCTCCTTAGCCATAAGAGCAGTGGGCAGGGCTGCTTTTCAAGTCGTGGAAGAAGTGAGAAGGCAGTTCAAAGAAATACCCGGATTGATGGAGGGAAAAGCCAAACCGGAATATTACAGATGTGTTAACATCTCCACGGCGGCTGCTCAAAAAGAGCTTATAACCCCCGGGCTTCTGGCTATACTTTCACCCTTGATAGTCGGATTTCTTTTAGGTGTGGACGGTTTAGGCGGGTTCTTAGCCGGAACTATCTTGACTGGTCAGCTCTTAGCAGTTATGCTTTCCAATGCAGGCGGAACCTGGGATAATGCAAAAAAGACGATCGAGGCAGGGCTGTACGGAGGCAAAGGTTCAGAAGCTCATAAGGCTAGCGTGATCGGGGATACGGTGGGCGATCCCTTTAAAGATACTGCCGGGCCCTCTCTTAACCCTCTGATCAAGGTGATGAATTTAGTTTCCATCCTTTTTCTGCCTTTGCTTATCGGAAAAAGTCAGCTTCCTCCCGGACTCAAAGCCCCACTGGCAATTGTGGCTGTCATAGTGCTCCTGAGCGCGTTGTTGATCAGTAAAAGAAGAAAATAAATTCTGCTCGTAGAGGATGTTATGCTTAGTGTAGTCAGGTGTTACCACCTGACTGCTTGATTTTTTTTACTGTTCTGTAAACATCAAGCAGAAAAACCACACCACGAACTTTGTCCGAAAAAGTCTTGTTCGGAGCCACTTTAGTGGCGTGTTAGCGGGACCCCTACTAAAGTCGGTTAAAACTGACCATTAAGAGTAAGAACAAACGTTGGGCATAAAGCCCGATGCTACGAACTCCTGTCGACTCTGTGGCTGTCGGGTCCCTTGACCCGACAGAAAGCTCAAAATAAGATTCTGCTCGTCGAGGATGTTATCATCCTCCAGGAGCATTTTGTCTGATTCTGGCTTATAGACAAACAATGAGACATCCTCTCTTTGTTGGTGGGGACACCAACAAAGAGCTAAACGTCGGGCATAAAGCCTGACGCTACGAGCTTGTCCCTGCTACTACCTCGATATACTATACTTCTTAGGTCATAATTTTAAATTCCTTTTTAGATTGATTTTTGAAACTTTTTTGGTTTTATTACGTTAAAATAAAGTGAAATGTCATTTTTTTAAACGGAGGTAAAATGGAAGAAGAATTAAAGCCCATCGAGACTCAAGAAGTGAGAATGGGATTTGTCAGCAGGATTTCCGGGATTTTTTTTGAGCCCAGAAAAGTTTTCAATTATTTGAATTTTAAACCCACCTGGTTTTTAGCTCTTATACTTATCGTGGTAATCGGTGTGATCGTGGCAGAGATAACCCTGCCTCAGAATCTTCTTTTACAAAAAGAGTTAGTTTCACAGAGTACCAGGATTGCTTCTGCTCCGGAGGTCCTGGAGAAGATGGCTGATGTCACTACTGGTAAAAGGATAACCGCCGCGATAAGCACACCGATCGTGGCTTTCATTTGGCTTTTAATTCTGACCTCCGTAGTTTATTTTTTCTGCAATATTATATTAGGTGGAGAGAGTAGCTATAAGAAGCTTTTATCTATCGTAACTTATACCTTCTTTATTCCGGCTTTAGGATCGATCCTTAAAACCCCTTTAATTTTAGCCAAGAATTCTGCTGATGTGCAAACCAGCTTGGCAATCTTGATGGCAGGCGATTATAACAAGATCAGGCATATGCTGCTTTCAGCATTAGATATATTTTCCATCTGGCAATTAATCCTGATAGCCTTAGGAATAACTGTTCTATATAAGTTCTCCTCTACGAAAGCCTTCATTGCAGCATTTGTTGGTTGGCTTATCTTGGTAATTCTCGGTACAGGTTTGGGTATCCTGGGAATGTCTGTTTCGGGAATACCGGTTACCTGGTAAAAACTTTTTAAAGGAGTCAGAATGAGAAAGAAATCGGTCTTTTCAGTTCTTTTAGTGGTTCTCCTGTGGTTCTATTCAGCTCAGGCACAGGAAATTCAAAAAAAAGTTCTAACCATTGACGACTGTGTGAATATCGCCCTGAAGAATAGTTTTCCGGCTCGTTCTGCTCAGGAGAATTACCAGTCAGCCAGATGGAACTTTTTAGGGGGCTTTTCGGGCCTTCTGCCAAGCATAGATTTTTCCTCCAGTTGGTCAAGAAGAGGACAGCATACCGTAAGCACGGACTTCTATGGACAGAAGGTGGATCAAACCTCCCCTTCTGTAGACCAGTACTCTTTTAACTTTAGTCTGACTCAACCGGTCTTCAATGGAGGTGCTAATTTAGCCAATTACAATTTGAAAAGATACGGTAAGAGATCAGCCTGGGATGATCTGAAACTGGCAGAGAAATCAGTGGCTTTAAACGTCAAACAGGGATGCTATGATCTGTTAAAAGCCCAGATGCTATACGATGTCCAGAAAGATGCAGTAGACGTTAGTCTCCAACAGCTAAAAATGGCAAAAGCCAGGTATGACCTGGGCGCGGCCTCGCTTTCTGATTATCTTAAAGCTAAGGTCCAGTTAGGGAACGATAGCCTGACTTTAATTACCAACGAGAACAATGTTAAATTGGCCGAAGCCACTCTGAACAGCTTGTTAGGTCTGGATGTAAACACTCCTCTGGAGATCAATGCACGGCTGGAGTACACAAAATTAGATGCAGATGTAGAGCAGGAAACAAGGAAAGCTCTGGAAAGCCATCCGCAGATAGATAAAGCCAGGATGGGAGTCAACCAGGCTCATTCCGGCTTAACTGTAGCCAGAAGTGCGAATTATCCTGACATATCTTTTGGCTGGGGTTATAACTGGAACAACGTCCGATTTCCTGAATCGATCAACGATTGGAAAAAGTATGTTTACTGGGATATGGGGATCAATGTCAGGTTAAATCTGTTTGGAGGTTTCCTGACCACCTCTCAGGTGAGAAGTGCCAAAGCCCAGGTCAGATTGAACAAAGACAATCTGGAACAGAATAAAAGAGATTTAGTCCTGGCAATAAAACAAGCAGATCTTTTGGTAAAAGAAGGAGAACGTAAAATTCAGTTGACGGATGATGCTTTAAAGTCGGCTGAGGAGGACTTGAAACTGACCCAGGAGAAATATAACTTAGGTGCGGCATCGATATTAGACCTACTGAATGCCAACGTCTCATATAAAACAGCCAAAAATAACCAGGTGCAAGCCCTGTATGATTATAACTTAGCAGTTGCTCAGTTCGAGAAGGCCACAGCCAGATAAGCAGCTTCAGTCATAGTTTAGAGGAGGTAGTATGAAAAAAAGAAGCAAAATCATAATCATAGTAGGTGTATTAATTTTAGTGGTGGTGATAGTCCTTTTAAACCTGTTCCGCTCAGGTGAGAAAGTCTATACAGTGGAGGCTGACAAGGTCAAAAAGGGTGACTTAGCCTCCGTAGTCTCAGGGAGCGGTAAAGTCCAGGCTAAAAAAGATGTTAAGATCGGTGCCACTGTTCCAGGACTGATAATAAGTCTTCCAGTGAAAGATGGAGACATAATTAAAAAAGGGCAGCTTTTAGTGCAAATCGACCCTTCGGAATACAAATCGGCTGTAGCTCAAGCCACAGCCCAGTTGAATTCGGCTGAAGCTAATTTTGAACAGGCAAAACTTCTCCATGAGAGACAGCAAAAGCTTTTTGAGAAGAGCCTCACCTCCAAAGAGCAGTATGATGCCTCTTTGACCCAGTATGATGTTGCTAAGGCACAGTATGATCAAAGTCAGGCATCGCTCAGACAGGCTGAAGACCTTTTAGCCAAGACCACCATCACTGCTCCCATGGACGGGAAGATCACCGAGCTTTTAAAAAAAGAAGGGGAGATGGTGGCCGGTGCCACCTATAATCCCACTGAGATTATGACCATCTCAGACCTGTCTGCATTTGAAGTAGAAGTAGAGGTGGATGAGACAGATATTGCAGAAACCAAATTAGTCCAGGAAGCCAAAATCAAAATCGATGCCTTTCCGGATACCTCTTTTAAAGGCGAGGTCTCGGAGATAGGGAATACCGCTAAAGTCACAGGTTACGGCACCCAGGATCAGGTGGTCAATTTCTTGGTTAAGGTTCTGATCTTAGATGAGGTCAAAGGGATAAAGCCTGGAATGTCTGCCTCTGTGGATATTACCACTGCTTCCCATAAAGACGTTCTTAACATTCCGATCGCAGCGGTGGTAATGCGGGAGGAGAAGAAAGACAGCTTGAGCACTAAGTCCAAAAAGGACAAATCAGAAGCCCTGGCATCCTCGGTAAAGGAGGAGAAAGACAAGAAGAAGAAAAAGGAGATCGAGGGCGTTTTCTTAGTGGAGAAAGGGAGGGCTAAGTTCGTCCCTGTCAAAAGCGGTATTGCTGACCAGCAGAATATGGAAATAGTCTCCGGGCTTAAGGAGAATGACCAGATAATAACCGGGAGCTATAAGATCCTCAGAACCCTGAAGGATGGGGATAAGGTTAAGATAGAGAAAAAAATAGAGAAGAAAGAGGGAAGCTAAGGTGCTGATAAAAACCCAGAATCTCTGGAAGATCTACGAGATCGGAAACGAAAAGGTCCAGGTTCAAGCCCTGCGGGGGGTTGATCTGGAAGTAGAAAAGGGGGAGTATTTAGCCATTATGGGACCTTCTGGCTCAGGCAAATCAACTCTGATGAATCTGATCGGCTGCCTGGATACACCCACTCAGGGAGAATATTATCTCAACAGCAGGCTGGTGAGCCAGATGAACGATGATGAGCTGGCCTTCATCCGCAATAAGGAGATAGGGTTTGTTTTCCAGACCTTTAATCTTTTGCCCCGGGCAACAGCTTTACATAATGTGGAGCTTCCTTTAATCTATAATGGCACAGAGTCAAAAGAGAGGATCCAGAAAGCAAAAAAAGCTCTAAAGATGGTGGATTTAGAGGAGAGAATGACTCATAAGCCGAACGAGCTTTCCGGTGGTGAAAGGCAGAGGGTGGCAATTGCCCGGGCAATAGTGAACAACCCCTCCCTGATTTTAGCGGATGAACCCACGGGTAATCTGGATACAGCCACTGGCGCTGAGATAATGAAGTTGGTCGACCGGCTCCATTCCGAAGGTAATACCATCATTCTGGTCACGCACGAGGCAGATGTAGCTGCACATGCGCATAGGGCCATACATCTCCGGGATGGGAAAATAGAAAAGGATGAAAAGATGAAATAACTTAAGTTAGCAGGAAGATTACTAGGCTGGAGTGTAAAGCTTTAGCTTTACTTCAGAGTCTTCAAAAAAATCAATCTTTCTGGCAAACCTAAAGGTTTGCACTCCAGACCTCCAAAGAATTATTTTGAACGGAGGAAAAATTGCAGTTCCTGGAAAGCATAGGGGTTGCCTTAAAATCACTTGTGGCAAACAAGCTCAGGTCTATTCTCACCCTGATAGGGGTGATAATCGGGGTGATGACTGTCATCGCAGTAGTCTCCATAATAGCTGGGATGAACCGTTACGTGGCTGACCAGATCAAGACCCTGGGTTCCACCACCTTTTTTGTGGACAGCGGCTGGCGCACGGTAATGAGCGAGGAAGATTATCTGAAGGTTCTCAAAAGAAAAGACCTAACTTTAGATGATATGGAAGCAGTTAAACAGGGATGCACTTTGTGCTGGAAGGTTGGGGCAGAAGTGGTAACCTATAAAAAAGTCAAATATAAAGAGAAATACTTAAGCGATGTGGAGATAGCTGGGACCACTGCCAACGTCACGGAGATATCGTCCATCGATTTGAGCAGCGGCAGGTACCCTTCTGAATTTGAAAACGAGCATAACCGAAGAGTGGTTCTGGTTGGCTGGGACATCGCAGACAATCTGTTCCCTGGCCAGGACGCAGTGGATAGGGATATAAAAATTGGAAACTATTATTTCAGGATAGTAGGGGTTGCAAAAAAAAGAGGGAGTTTCCTGGGCTTCAGCCAGGACAACTTCGTTATGATCCCGATCACCACTTTTAACAAACTTTTCGGAACCAAAAGATTTCTGGCTATCTTCGTCAAGGTGGAGAGTTTTGGCTCGATGCAGGAGGCACAGGACCAGGTTCGCCTGGTCTTGAGAGCCAGACGGAACGTCGCTTATGATAAGCCGGATGATTTCGCTATTATGACCAGCGACACTTTTATGGAGATGTACCGCAATTTCACTTCAACTGCCTTCATAGTAATGATCGGGGTTTCCTCGATCGCTCTGGTAGTAGGAGGCATCGTCATCATGAACATTATGCTGGTCTCGGTGACGGAAAGAACCAGAGAGATAGGTATCCGTAAAGCAGTGGGTGCAAAAAAGAAGAATATCCTGTGGCAGTTTTTGATCGAAGCTGTGACCTTATCTCTGGTGGGTGGCTCGATCGGGATTATCTTGGGCAGCATAATGGCTAAGGTAGTGGCGGCATTCAGTCCGCTTCCTGCAACCATTGAAGTCTGGTCTGTCATCACCGGACTGATCATCGCCACCTCGGTAGGTCTTTTCTTCGGGATCTTTCCGGCGGTGAAAGCCGCCAAGCTGGACCCGATAGTTTGCCTGAGGCATGAATAAAAAAAGGAAGACGGAAAAAGGAAGAAGAAAAAGTGAGGAAAAAAGTAAGACGTCAGACGTAAGATGTAAAACGATTAAGGACTAAAGATGAATCTCTTTGAAATAAAAGAAGGAATGCTGATGGCTTGGGCTTCGCTGAAAAGTAACAAGATGCGTTCCTTTTTAACGATCTTAGGCGTTCTAATCGGAGTAACTGCGGTCATAGGAATGGTCTCCATCATCCAGGGTTTAAATAACAGCATGGCAAAACAGATTGAGTCCTTAGGGTCAAATGTCATCTATGTGACCAAGTTCAAGATCGGAATCCGCCTGGGAAACATTTCAGAAGAGGAAAGAAAACGTAAGGAGATCACTTTTGAAGATGCTATAGCAGTGAGAGAGTACTGTCCCTCGATAAGCGAGGTCTCTCCCCAGAACTGGGGACCTGGCTCGCACATAGCCAAGTTCGGAAAAGAAGAGGACACGCGTTTCGAGCTGATCGGTGTTTTGCCAGAGTATGAGGTGGTGAACAACAATTTCGTGAAAGAAGGGAGATTTTTCACAGATTCAGACGTAAACTACCGGGCAGAGGTCGTGGTCTTAGGGCCGGACGTGAAAGAGAGGCTGTTCCCGTACTTAGACCCCATAGGCAAGGAGATATTGCTGGGTGGAGCGACTTTTTCACCCAAGAAATTTACAGTTATCGGGGTAATGGAGAAAAGGCCCAACATTTTGGGCGGGAGTATGAATAATTTTATCCTCCTGCCTTACTGGACTTTTATGAAGCTATATCCGCAGGAGAAGGGTTTGCTCTTAATTGCCAGGCCAAAGTCCCCGGACGTTATATCTAAGGCAATTGATGAGATAACAGAGCTTATGCGAAGAAGAAGAGCCCTTCCCCCGGACAAACCTAACGATTTTGCTGTCTCCACCCAGGATGACCTGATGAACGTGTACCATCAGATAACAACCGGGGTCTATCTGGCAATGGTGGTGATCTCCTCCATCGGTCTGCTTGTGGGTGGAGTCGGAGTGATGAATATAATGCTGGTCTCAGTTACCGAGAGAACCAGGGAGATAGGCATAAGGAAAGCAATTGGAGCAAAAAAGAGAGACATAGTCTGGCAGTTCTTGATCGAGGCTATGACCTTGAGCGGGACAGGAGGGGTCCTGGGCATAGTTGTGGGAGTGGTTTTGAGCCAATTAATTGCTTTAACCACCCCTTTGCCAGCCAGCATCTCCGTACCCTGGGTGATCATAGGCTTCTCAGTGGCAGTTAGCGTAGGGCTAATCTTCGGGATCTATCCGGCTTACCGGGCGGCTAAAGTCGATCCCATAGTCTCCCTCAGGTACGAATAAAAGTATAAGTCCAAACGGAAAAAAGGAAGTATGTGTAATTATAATGTGAGGTTCAGAATAAATTTCTATGGATATTTCCCTAAAACTTATTTATAATAAGCCAGGAAAAAAATGAAGGTAAAAATTGCATTTCTCTTACCAGCGTTGTTTTTATTTTTTCTCCCGTTGGCCTTTTCGCAAACTGATTTCGGATACCAGGAAGAACCGGAGAAGCAGGACGTTTTTGTAGATTATGCCTATTTCAGAGATGGGGATAATTGGAGGTTAGAGATCTACTATAAAATCATCAACGACAAGATGACCTTTGTAAAGGATCAGGATAAGTTCAAAGCAAGCTATGAGATCGAGCTGATCCTTTTTTATAAGGGTAAACAGTATACCGCCAGCTCACATGAGGAAGAATTTGCAGTTGATACTTATCAAGAGACCCAATCCGCTACCGCCTTCCTGACCAACCAGGTTAATCTGTTCGTACCGGCCGGAGAATATAAACTGAGTTTCACGCTTAATGACCATAACTCCAACCGGGTGTCAAAGTCAGAGCAAATGATCCCCCTGCCTTCGACCAGAATAGATGAGCCTCTGTTCAGCGGTTTAGAATTAGCGCGCGGTGTTGAAGAGAGTAAGGACTCCTCCAAATTCACCAAAAGAGGGGAAAAGATTATTCCCAGCGTGTCTGATCTGTTCGGAGATCCGGAAGGTTTTTTCTGGATCTATTTTGAGCTTTACGGCATACTTCCTGCGCGTAGAGTAGAAGATTACCGTTTGGACTACGAGCTGGAAGGAAGCGATAAAGGGATAGTTTTGAAGGATACCTCCAGTGCCACACTTTTGCCAGCTTTTGATCAGACTTTATATGGTTTCAAAAAAATTGACTTGAGTTCAGTGCCGGATCAGGCTTGCACCATTCGTCTTAAGCTTTTTGACCGGAGAGGTAATCTCATAGCCAAGGCTCAAAAGGAACTAAAGGTAGAGTGGTCTCCTCTTTATCAGGTGAACACGAACTGGGACCGGGCAGTGGATCTCTTACGGTACGTAGCTTCGGATAAAGAACTAAAAGAGCTGAGGGAGACCAAAGGAAAAGAGGAAAGGATCAAGAAATGGAGAGAGTTCTGGAAATCGAAGGACCCTACTCCTGATACCCCGGAGAACGAATTGATGGATGAATATTATAAAAGGGTAAAATATGCCAATGAGCATTTCGGGATCTACGATAAGAAGGGATATAAAACGGATATGGGAATGGTCTATGTCAAATTTGGTCCACCGGATGAAGTGGAAAGACACCCCTTTGAACTGGACGTTCGGGCTTACCAGGTCTGGTATTATTATCGCCTTAATCGTAAATTCCTGTTCGTGGATGTGAACGGATATGGAGAATATGAGCTTCGATATCCTTATGATGGCAGGAGATGAAAAAAGGAATTTAAAGCTCTTATTTTTTTAAATAAATTAATGGACGGAGGTAGTGATGAAAAAACAATCAAAAATCAAGGCAGATTTAGCCTGGGTCTTATTTCTGGCTCTGTGGTTCCCTCAGAAGCAGGTTCTCTCCGCTGATTCACTAAAAATAGATTTAGATTATGCGGTTTTCAAGTATCTGCCGGACATAGACAAAAGCTATCTGGAAATCTATTATTCCCTGGAGCAGAAAGAGCTGGAATATCTGCAGCAACCTAAAGGGTTCGGAGCAGTCATATCCCTCGAACTTACCTTAAAAGATCAGAAGGGTGGCACAGTCAAAGAGAAAAGCTGGCAGATAGGAAACCTGGTCGAGGACACGGCGAAAGTCTTAAGCTCGGATGCCCAGTTGATAGATGTCTTGGGCGATACACTGCCAGCCGGGACTTATTCTTTAGAGCTAAAGACTTTAGACCTCAATTCCAATAAGGCTGGGATAAAAAAAGCTCAGCTTTTTATCCCTGATTTCAAAACCGATTCCTTGCAGCTTAGCGATATCCAGTTAGCTCTGGATTTAAAAGAGGACACCACTGAGGTAAAATTCATCAAGTCAGGGATGAAAATATTACCTAACCCCAGGCGGGAATATATCGCGAAACAGGGGTTACTTTATTTGTATGCAGAAGTCTATAACCTCAGATTCGATTCAGAGGGCAACAAGAAGGGATATTCCTTGAGCTTTTCAGTCTTGGATTCTAACAGCTCAAATCCCAAAGATTATGGCTCAATGATACATACCAAGCCGGGAAATACTTCAGTAGTGGTCAGCGCTCTGAATGTAGGTTCGCTTCTGCCAGGCAACTATTTCCTTCAGGTATCGGCTAAAGACCTTACTTCTGGAGAGGAGACTAAAAGAACCAAACCTTTTCAGGTCCTGGCTTCGCCAATGCTGGAAGCAGCAGGAGAGCCTGGGACCGAAGAGGAAGCTAAGAATTTAAGAAAAATTCTCACCTACATCGCCAGCAAGGATGAATTGAGGATGTACGACCAGCTTAATTTATCCGGCAAAAGGCAGTTCATAACTGAATTCTGGAAGAGAAAAGACCCGGACCCCTCGACTCCGGAAAACGAGTTTAAGATCGAATATTACAGAAGATGGGAAGAAGCTCAGCGTCGATACTCCACTACCAAGGAGGGGAAAGATTCCTGGAAAAAGGACGGATGGAAAACCGATATGGGAAAGGTCTACATAGTATATGGAGAGCCGGATAATATCGAAAGGTACCCCGTGTCTATGTCCGCAAAGGCGTGGGAGAAATGGTATTATGACCACATCCAGGGTGGGGTTTATTTCATCTTCGCAGATGAGCAGGGATACGGCGTTTACAGGTTAGCTCATTCCACCGCCAGAGGAGAGGTGTATGACTCATCCTGGGAGGACAAACTGAACAGCAATCAGTCGTCTCAATACTGAGACGTGAACCTGCTGTTGGCGAAACTAAATATAGAGAATGATAAAAACCTTCAACCTTTCCAAGACATTTCAGGATAAAAAAAGGGGAGAGATCAGGGCAGTGGATAATGTCAATCTCGAATGCCAGCCCGGAAAAATCTTCGGGCTTTTGGGACTTAACGGAGCAGGCAAAACCACACTGATGCGGCTCCTTTCCACAGTTTTGAAACCTACTTCAGGCACTGCAAAAATCAATGGTTTCGATATTATATCAGACCCTCAGAAGGTGAGGTCAAATATCGGTTTTCTTTCTTCTGATACTGCCCTTTATCCCCGGCTGACCGCGCAGGAAACAGTTACCTATTTTGCCAGATTAAACGGTTTAGAGGAAGATTTGATCCAGAAAAGGACGGATGAGCTTTTCAAGGTCTTCGATATGGAAAGTTTCAGAGACCGGAGGGTGGATAAGCTCTCCACCGGCATGAAGCAAAAGGTATCTTTAGCCCGTACCATCATCCATAATCCAAAGATATTGATCCTGGACGAGCCCACCTTAGGACTGGATGTGATCACCTCCAGAAACATCATCCAATTCATCCGGAAGGCAAAAGAAGAGGATAAATGCGTTCTTTTCTCCACTCACATAATGTATGAGGCAGAGAAGCTCTGCGATGAGATAGCGGTCATTCACCAGGGAAAAATCTTAGCAGTGGGCACCTTAGAAAAACTTAGAGATGCAGTAGGGCTGAAAAACTTAGATGAGATCTTTGTCAAATTAGTAGGGGAAGAGCATGAATTTTAAGAAGGCAAAAATCATCTATCTCAAAGAGATGAAGGACATGCTCAGGGACAGGAGAACCCTGATCTCGATGATTTTAATTCCCATTCTCCTTTTCCCGGTTTTGATGTTCGGAATGAGCTCTCTGATGATAAAGATGACTAAACAGGCGGCTCAAAGGGTCAATCCCATAGTGGTCATTGGCGGAGACAATGCTCCGGCTTTATTCACTCAGTTGCAGGCGGACAAATCATTTGAAATTGTTCAGGAGAATGATTACCAGACCGCGCTAAAAGACAAAAAGATCACAGCCGCACTGGAGTTCTCCACAGATTTCGAGAAAAAGATCGATGCAGGAGATTCGGCTCAGATTAAAATCTACTATGATGCGGCAGAGATCCGCTCGGAAATGGCTTCAGGCAAGCTGGACAATCTTTTCAAGATCTTTCAGGATAGCGTGGTCACAGAAAGGTTGAAAGTCAAAAAGGTAGATAGGTCCTTGCTTCATCCGGTGAAGGTTCAGAAGGAAAACTTGGCTCCTAAGGAGAAGATGGGAGGATTCTTCCTGGCAATGTTTTTGCCCTATATGATTATGATTATGGCTCTTACCGGTGCGATGTATCCGGCAATCGATCTGACTGCTGGTGAAAAGGAAAGAGGTACTCTGGAGACGCTCCTGGTCTCTCCGGCTTCTCGGGGCGAGATCACCTCAGGTAAATTCCTGGCTGTTTTCACCGCCTCCCTGATCACCTCCATCGTATCTACTGGCAGTATGGTTATCACCGCGGGAAGCAGCTTTACCCGGTTCGAGGAGATGGGTAAAGGTGCGGTTTTCTCCGTCAATCCCCTTTCCATTTTAATCCTGTTTTTACTTATGATTCCCTATTGTTGTCTGGCAAGCTCGATTCTTCTTTCCCTTTCGCTTTTTGCCAAGTCTTACAAAGAGGCTCAGAGTTATCTTTCTCCTCTGCTAATCGTGATTATCATGCCGGCTATGGTTTCTTTTTTGCCAGGATTTGAGCTATCTGCCCGGCTGGCTTTTATTCCGGTCATAAATACAAGCCTGGTGTTGAAGGAAGTACTTTTAGGAACTTATCATTGGGGGTTTATCGGGCTGATTTTCTTGAGCACCACCGTTTACGCTTCAATAGCGATTTTTATCACCCGCCGGCTTTTCGAAAAAGAGCAAGTTCTTTTCAGGACATAAGTTTTAACAGGGCTGTAGGGGAGGGTGAACTCATTATTTCTCTATACCCTATCCCCTCTCCCATAAGGGGAGAGGGGATTAATTTGGTAGCTGTCCAATGGGTGCTTCTGAACTCATCCCCCTGGCCTCTTCTCTTAAGAAGAGAAGGGGTAAAAGTCCCTCTCTTTTTAAGAGAGGGATATAGGGTGAGTTCGTAATGTTCAATGATTCAATCCTTCACCCTTTCGGCTTCAACATCTCCTTGAACGGCGGGTAATCCCACAACGATTCAAAATCAACGTCCGTGTGCAACTGGCGCCACTGGAAACCGGACCAGAATCCCTGCAAGGAGCTATCCTTCAACAGCGTTACAGCTTGGTCCTTTTCTCCCAGAATCGCCGCAATACGGGCACGGTAATAAGTTTGCTCACCGAAAGGATATGGCTTCTTCAGGTTTTTAAGCCACTCGGAGACTTTAAACGCTTTTTCTCGATCACCTTGCCGGGCGGCTATAAAACCAAGATACCCTTGATACTCTATGTTGTCAGGCGACTTCTTAGCAAGTTCCTCGAAAATGCTCTTTGCCTCCTCCCATCTGCGAGCGTCATACAGTGTAAGGCCATAGGGGTAACGGAGGAGGGAATCCATCTCTTCGGCCGGTCTGCTTCTGTACCATTGAATTGCCTGGTCAAAACTTCTCATGGCAGCGTCTGCATACCCGTGAGCGCGCAATTCTTCTCCGGCAATTCTCATCGTACCTCCAGGAGAACCTGTAGTAAACCCGGGTTTAGTAAGGGTTAGACTTTCTTCAATAAGGTTCTTGACCTCCTCGATCTTCCCCAGGGCGGCGAGAGCACGGACTTCATATTGTAAGGGACTGAAAGAGTCCGGAAATCTTTTGCGGGCCTGTTTGGCAATTTCGAGCTCTTTCTCGTGCTCCCCCAGAAAGTGGTATGAAGCAGTGAAGAAATTCCAATAAGGGAGCCATTGTTGTTCCTGGTTAGCCGTCTTGAACGCCTCGATCGCCTCCTTAGGGCGATTTACCCGATATGCATCATGACCCCAATCATAAGGATCGATAGATCCAGGCGCGATCTTGGCTGCTTTTCGCATGGCGTCCAGAGCTTTCATCCGGTCACCTGAAACCGAACTGCTAAGAAAGTCGAGATGTAATTGTCGAAGAGGAGTGAGTTGAGCACGGCGCAGATTAAGAAATCGTACCAGGGAATCTGCCTGTGCCAATTGCCCGAGGTTCCCATAAGCAAAACCAGCCCAGAACAATGGAGAAATGAACTGTGTATCGATGGCGTAAGCTCGCTTGAAATACTCAATTGCTCCGGGATAGTCGAACTGTTTCAAAAACAGATCGACTCCCTGGATATGTTGTTGATACGCCTCGTAACTTGGAGGCTTTAATCCTGTGCCTAAATATCCTTCCACCGGTTTATCCAGTACAAAGGCAAGGGCGCCCAGCACCCGCTGGCGCACAGCTTCAACTCCGTCCATGGTTTTTGCGACAGGCGAGGCTACAGGGTCAATCGCCACAAGAAGCTTCTCCTTGGCATCCATGACTTTTGCCTGAAACTGGATAGTCTCGCCCAGTTTATAATAGGAGCCCATGACAATCATGCTTGCACCGGTCGCCTTGGCAATGGAGCGGACACTCTTGAGTTTTTCAAGCTCAGGCACTTTTTCCGGAGGAACAACTTCAGCTAAGCCTGTTTGTAAAAGGCTCTGAGTGGTCCAATCTGCAACCATACGTCCCAGAGGAGCAAGCGACGCGTCTCCGGTTTGATTCTGGAACGGTACCACCACGACTCGCTTGAGGCCAGTCGCCGTCTCTGCGGATGGCTTAATGACGATCCGCCAGGGCTTGAAAATCAAGGCAGCAGAGATCAGCACAAGCACAGCAATCAGTGGCAGCAGTACCCGCACTCCGCGCCTGCGTGTGGCGGGAACGGGACCGCTCGCAGATGTCAACCGCTTCAAGTCCGCCGCTAATTCATCGGCGTGCTGATAGCGCAGCCCCTTGTCTTTTGCCAATGCCTTATTGATTATGTTCTGGAGTTCGGCGCTTACTCCCGATTTGTACCGCGCAAGTGGCTCTGGTGTCTCGTTCAAAATCGAGTAGATTATCGCGGCTTCGTGCTCCCCCTTAAATGGAAGCTGTCCAGTAATCATCTCATACAAGACCACACCGAAAGAAAAAATATCTGAACGCCGGTCAACTTCTATTCCCTGAGCCTGTTCCGGAGACATATATGGCAGAGTTCCCAGGGTTGAGCCAGTCTTAGTAACTTTTGAAGCACCTTTGAGCTTCGCCAGACCAAAGTCCATTATCTTGACCTGCCTTCTGGGGGTAACCATTATATTGTCAGATTTAATATCCCTATGAACTATCCCTTTCTCATGTGCTACTACCAGACCTTCGCATACTTGGCTGGCTATATCAATGACTTCTTTTAATGATAGATTTTTCTCTTCAATCAGTTTTTTAATAGATTTCCCTTCGATATATTCCATAGCAATAAAACATTCACCCTCGACCTCATCTATCTCATAAATTGTGGTGATATTGGTGTGATTTAAGGCAGATGCAGCTTTGGCTTCATGCTCAAATCGGATTTTGGCTTCACTATCGCATAAGAGATGCTTGGGCAGAAACTTTAAAGCTACAATTCTATCCAGCTTGGTATCCTGGGCTTTATAGACCACACCCATTCCACCTTCACCCAGCTTTTCTAAAATCTTGTAATGCGAAATTGTTTTGCCGATCAT
>JALHSU010000256.1 GCA_022865345.1 Candidatus Zixiibacteriota bacterium | reverse complement strand
TTTACTGTCCCTTTAGACATACTCTTATTCTCCTTTCAAAGAAGATGCGCTCCTTCTGAAAATAATTGTCCTGCTTGAACCTCCTCAAAAAACAATCTGCCTTAAGACTCCTTTCTCCAGGTTTTAATCTCTGGATTAAAACCTTTGTTTTCTTACATATAGCTTTTTATTCTTGAATGTCAAGGTATATTTAAATTTTTACATAATTAAGTTGTGTCAAGATAACCGACTAATTGATTTCTTTATCTGTTCTTCGAAAGATAGACCCTACTAAAGTCTGCCTGAAAAACCTATAGAAATTCTTTCAGCAGCAGTAAGTCAGGAGCTTCATGCTCCTGACACTTTTCATTTGTCAGATGCCCAGGGCACCTGATCTATGAGGCTGTTAAAATAAAAAGCCCTCAAAGTCGAGGGCTTTTTTCGATTTAGCTGCTTGCAAAATCTCAACCTATTGGAGGTAGCCCTCCTCTGTAAAGATAGTTAATTAAATAAACCACATCCGTTAAGCTCACTTTGTTATCGCAATTGACATCACCTGAATAGTAGTTTTTGGGCTGGGCTCCTCTTTTAAACAGATAGCTTATCAAGTAAATCACATCGCTGACCGAAACTCTAAGGTCATTATTGGGATCCCCATACAGCATATCTCCAATGATAATGTGTCCTTGAATGAAATGAGGTTTTATCTCCATAGCGAAATCATCCACGAAAACCAGGTAACTCTGCGGAGGAATAAAACAGGTGTCAAGGTTTACAGTTTGCTGGGGTGCATTCTGGTTAATGGTGAAATAAAGATTAGCTAAAAGCCCGTTTCCAGGAGGTACAGACGGATCGGTCAGAGTTACCACCCCAATCAGGATGGTTCTATCCAGGGGATTAATATTACCTACCTTCAATCCTACATACTCTACCCGGGAACCGATATATGAAACCGAATCACACACCAGATCTGAGCTGTCATATTTCAGGGGAACAACGACTGCTCCCAGAGGCTTGCTGTTGTAAAAGTAAACCGGAACCACAACTTGATTCCCTGGCTTGCCTACTACTGTTGCCACTCTTACCGTATCTCCGCTTGCAGGGGATGAGGGGTTTACAGTTAGAACTACCAGAATACTCTCAGGTGAATTGGTGGCATCGTTGCAGGAAATGACTATGTAATCATAGTAACTATTCACTACTAATCCGCTTATATTGATACTAAACTGAATATCAGATGGAACTGTGCCCTGATAAGCGCTCAAACTGAGCCAATCAGCTTTTTTGCTGGCGCTCCAGTTAAGCGTACCACCGCCGGAATTGTTAATGCTTAGCCTTTGAGGATTAGGATTATTCCCTCCTTCTACCGCGCTGAAGCCGAATCTTTTTGAACTCAAAGCGATGGTGGGGACATTCGATTTAACTCTTAAAGTCACTGGAATCGTTTTTGGGCTGTTCCAGGCACCTGGAGACTCAATGGTAATGGAGGTAGAATAAACCCCGATTTCCAGTCCGGTGACATCCACGGATAAGGTAACCTGGGAAGGTGCAGTTCCTGAAGTTGAACCTAGAGTCAACCATCCAGCATTCTCAACTGCTGTCCAGTTCAAATCTCCTACTCCGCTGTTGGTAATTGTAAGGACCTGATCGGATGGATTCCCTGCTCCGATCTCTGCAGTGAAATCGAATTTAGTAGGGGAGACAGAGATTATGGGCACTGTATCCGGAGGCGCACCGGTTAGATGAAGTCTGTAAATCTTGTCAGTCACAATATCTGATACCCAGAGGTATTGACCATCCCACTCCAACTCAGTGGCATTGGTCCCGGGACCAGGGAAAGCCCATAAAAGCTCACCTTGCCTGGTTAACTTGTAAATCATACCATCGTAGGCATCGCAGATAAAGAAATCC
>JALHSU010000255.1 GCA_022865345.1 Candidatus Zixiibacteriota bacterium | reverse complement strand
ATCTACAGAACCGTAGCAACGACCCGTGACCACAGAACCGTAATAAGTGAAATTCAAGAGATGGCAAAAACCGCAGACTTACGGGAACAAGTGCTTTTGGAAGTTTTTCTTATGGGCTTGCGAATCGGTGACGTTGCTCTCCTAGAGTGGCAAACCTTCGCTGTTCAAGGTGACACACCAATTCCGATTTTAATCAACACAAAGAAAGAAAATGTGGTGGCAAGAAGTTTCGTTAGTGCGGAATTTAAGCCGATTTTGGACAAATATCTGAACACAATAGACAAGAGTAACAAGTATCTGTTCCAGTCAAAACGAAGCGGACACATGACGGTTCACGGAATCCAGAAAATCTTTAAGGGTTTAGTCAAAAGAGCGGGAATAGCGAATCACGGACTCTTTCGCTGGCACACGGGTCGAAAACTGTTTCTGAGGACTTGTGCGGAACTGGGAATTTCTTCTTGGTCTGCTAAATTAATGGTTGGGAAAAGCATTCCAGCCTCAGATGATACGTATGTGCACGATGCTGAACTGCGCAAGGACTTTATCAAAGTTTCAAACGTTCTGAAGTTGTTCCCAGTTGCTCTGAGCACACAATCAGACGTTCAGAAAACTCTCGATACGGTCATTGAAGTTCTTAGAGCATTAATGGAAGACGCGTGTAAACAGAAAGGACTAATGAAGAAGACCAAATCAAGGGATTGGCTGAAACTCTACGAAAGCATTCAGCCAGAAAGCGAAAGAAAGGAGAGGGTCAAAATTGACTAGCGAAGAACTGGAACTCGTGTAGCAAATCTTAACAGAACTCAAGGAAATCAAGAAGGTCCTTCAAGACATCAGCGTGGACACATCAGCGATACCCTAAAAGACGCGGGCTATTCATCAGTCTCTCTCAGGTGGTCTATCTCTTCACGTAGCTTCTTTATTCTTTCTGGACTAGCAGAGTCAACGAAATCGTATATCTCTTTTCTCTCTCTGATTTCCTCAATCCGCTTTAGTCTGCTCTTTGGCACCACATAAATCGGATAGACTCTCCAAAGCGCCCTCAAAGCCAAAGCCTTCTTGTCAATAGTCTTCTGAACAAGTCCTTCATCACAAAGGTCTTTAAGCCAAAGGGAAAGCTTTTGCCTCGACATATGCCGCTCCGATGGATTCTCAACAAACTCCTTGATGAGGTCAGACCACCTTGTCTTTCCCTTCTGTTCAATAAAGAGAGCAATATTGTATTTCGTTAAAGCTCGCGGTCCTGCATTCGGACTCGGTCTACTCTCAGACATGGTACCATCAATAGACTATAGTCTGCGGCGACCCATATAAGTTCTTCGCCATTGGACAAAACCTAGTGCGCACATTTTTTCAGTCCCTTTCTCTCTCTTTTTTGGTCATAACATCCACTACTCTAGTTCATCATATGAATTGGGGGACTATCTTTTTGTCTCTTCATTCTGGACTCAAAATGGCGGGGGAGAGGTCTTAGTGGTCATTGCTGTAGATATCTCCACTCTATGGTGCAAATGGGAATTTAGACTGTGAATTCAGGAGTTCGCATCATGTAAGCGCGCCTACAGAAAAAGACGGTTTTTGGGGCGGCATCTCTACTTAGGCGTGAAATGGTCCTTACCCATAATTCGCGTTAAGATACTCAAAAACCTCCAAAAAAACCAAAGCCATGTTTTTAAGCAACTAAATCCTAGCATGAGGCATGACATTCGATTTTGACTTCAGCCCAAGCTGGTACGTGATCTTCTTCGCATTTCTCATCGGTTGGCTGGTTTTGGGGATCATGAGAAGAAAGCTCACAGAAAAGAAAGAAGCGAAAGAGCAGTTCATCCTAGGCCTTCTCGGGTCATGCGCCCTACTGTCAATGGAGATCT
>JALHSU010000254.1 GCA_022865345.1 Candidatus Zixiibacteriota bacterium | reverse complement strand
TTACTATACTGGTCTGTAACTATTTTGACTTCTTCTCTATTTTTGAGTTTCTGGATTAACCACAAGACAAAATTATGTGTTTCCCCCAGGCTTTTCCCGTAAAGGACATTGGTTCGTACTATCAGAAAATCTATCTTGCTGTCTAAGATTACTTTTTCGCTTTCCAGCTTAG
This sequence comes from Candidatus Zixiibacteriota bacterium, assembly GCA_022865345.1. Classification (NCBI taxonomy): domain Bacteria; kingdom Pseudomonadati; phylum Candidatus Zixiibacteriota; species Candidatus Zixiibacteriota bacterium. The sequence continues at coordinate 9,944 of JALHSU010000254.1, read as the reverse complement.
TAACTCCATAATATCCTTTTGGATTGGGGGTATCCTCTTCTGAATATGGTCCGGCTTTGCCGTCAAAGATATAATCTGTGGAAAGCTGCACTAATTTGGCTTTATTTTCCCTGCACAATCTTGAGAGATTTTTTACCCCTTCCACGTTCACTTCCCAGGCTTTTTCTTTATTTTTCTCACATCCATCCACATCTGTATAAGCACCAGCGTTGATAACCGCCTCTGGCTTGAAAGCGGCAAAAAGCTTTTCCAGTTTATCCTTTTCGGTAATGCTTATATTCTGGTACCTGAAGTTCGGCGGGTTAATGAAGGGTTCTGCTTGAAGGTCGATCCCTGAGGTTTGATGATCTGAAGAAAAAATCTTAACCAGCTTCTGCCCTAATAGCCCGTTGGAGCCGGTGATTAAAACCCTCATACCTTTTCTTTTGGTGAGTAGTTCCAAAAACTTGCCTTGCAGGTCTAATCTAGTCTAGGCGGGATGTCTAGGAACTCTTAGCATTCCTCTCCCTTGATGGGTAAGGGAAGGGTGAATCATGTTTTTTATGTCGCCCTCACCCTGACCCTCTCCCACAAGCCGTTAAAAGCCTTACGGTCCTACGGAGGCATTGCTCCTCGTAAAGGGAAGAGGGAATCTGCTTCGTAGGTCGGGCACCCTTGCCCGACCATCTTTCTCCACTTTTTTAGCGACCTGTTTGTGAATAATGCTTTTCATAATACTGGAGATACTCCCCGCTTTTCACTTTTTCCCACCAGCTTCGATTTGCAAGATACCATTCAACTGTTTTCTTCAGCCCTTGCTCTAACTTAACTTTCGGCTTAAATCCTAACTCTTCTTCTGCCTTTTTGCATTCCATAGCATACCTTCTATCATGTGCAGGTCGGTCTTTAACATGCTTAATCAAACTGGCGGGTTTATTAAGATACTGGAGGATGAGATCGGTAATCTCAAGATTGGTTTTCTCTGCACCCCCTCCGAGATTATAGATTTCACCTTCTTTCCCTTTATGCAGAACTAAATCTATACCCTTGCAGTTATCTTCCACATAGATCCAGTCGCGTATGTAAAGGCCATCGCCGTAAACCGGAAGCTCCTTATCTACTAAAGCATTGGTGATAAATAAGGGGATCAGTTTTTCAGGAAACTGGTAAGGACCGTAATTATTGGAAGAGCGGGTGATCAGAACAGACGCCTTGAAAGTCTTGAAATAAGACCTGACTAAAAGGTCTGCGCCTGCTTTGCTGGCAGAATATGGACTGTTGGGTAGAAGTTTACTTTCCTCAGTGAAGAACTCCCCTTTTTCCACGCTTCCGTATACCTCATCTGTGGAGATATGGATGAACCTTTTGATTTTAAATTTCAAGGCTGCCTCTAACAAAACCTGGGTGCCGGTGATATTCGTCAATACAAAACTTTTGGGATCGTACAGGCTCCGGTCAACGTGAGTTTCCGCGGCGAAATTAACTATTACATCTATTCCCCTGGAGACGATCTCCTCGACTAATTTCTGATCGCAGATGTCGCCTTTGATGAATCTGTAATTGGAAGATCTCTCTATGTCTGAGAGGTTATCCAGATTACCCGCATAGGTGAGCTTATCTAAGTTTGTAACCTGGTAAGAGGGATAATTTTTTAGTAAATAACGGATAAAGTTGGAACCGATAAAGCCCGCCCCCCCGGTGACCAGAAGCTTCATCATCCATCCTTTCTTTCCCACTTGTAGGGGATCTCGTCAGAATGCGGCGGGATGCGGTATTCGTCTGGCTGGAGATGATTGTAGGCTTCTGTGGGGCAGTTGATGCAGATGGCTTCATTCTGGCTCATGCATTTAAACCCGTGCAGAACCAGAGTAGGTATCTGAATCAGGAGGGGATTGTGCTCTCCGATGAAAAACTCGTTTATCTCTCCTTTGGTAGGCGAATCATCCCGGTTATCGTATAGAACCAGCTTCACCATCCCTTTTATCACTATGAAATTGTCGATCTGCTTCTTGTGGTAATGCCACCCCTTTACCACTCCGGGATAAGCCGTGGTCATATAGACCTGTCCGAACTGGATGAAAAGGTCCTCGTCCGATCTTAAAAGCTCCATCAGCCTTCCCCTTTCATCCGGGATGATCTTAAGTTTTTTCTGCCTTACCCCCTGGATCATTTTGCACCTCTAAAAATATTTTTTATTTGCCCCTTTCTGGGCTACGATTTTATTGGCTTTTAAAAGGGCATTTATCGATTCCCCTGCATCCAGCCAGTAACCTTTGAGTGTGGAGTAGGAAAGCTCACCCATTTTGAGATAGGCGTTGTTCACGTCCGTAATTTCCAGTTCGCCCCGGGCCGAAGGTTTCAAAGTCCGCACGATATCGAAGACCCGATTGTCATACATATAGATCCCGATCACCGCATAATTGCTTTTGGGTCTCCTCGGCTTTTCTTCTATCTTCTTGATCCGACCATTCTGAATCTGGGCGATCCCGTACTCTTTAGGATTATCGACTTCCTTCAAAAGGATTTTAGCCCCGCTTCTCTGGGTTTTGAACTCCTCCACCCCATCTTTGATATTTCCCTCGATGATATTGTCCCCTAACATTATCAGGACCCTCTCACCCTCAGCGAAATGTTCTGCCAAGCCAACTGCCTCAGCTATCCCGCCTTCTTTTTCCTGATAAGTGTAATTAAGGTGCTTTAATCCGAAATCCTTACCGTTGCCTAAAAGACGCAGAAAATCTCCAGCATTATTTCCGCCGGTAACTATCAGGATATCTTTTATCCCGGCATTAATCAAGGTTTGAATGGGATAGTAAATCATCGGCCGGTCATAAACCGGAAGCAAGTGTTTATTGGTGATTTTAGTTAAAGGATAAAGCCTGGTCCCCAATCCCCCGGCTAAGATAATTCCTTTCATCATATTTCCTTGTTTTATTTGTCGTTCTGAGCCCGTAGGGCGAAGAATCCTATTCCATCTGATGCCGATTCAGTCGTCCATCTGGATTGCCACAGAATTATGTGAGGAAGATTCCACCGTTTTCCTTCTTACTTTTTTTCTTCTTTCCCTTTTGCTCCGGGTTCCGGCTTTTCAGCTTTTGTCTCTTTGCTTGGCTTGGCAGACTCTTTTCCTTTAGCCTCTTTACCTTCTTCTGCTTCTTCTTCGCCTTCCTCTGCCTTCTTCTCAGTTATCACCTCAGGCTCTGTGACTTCCGCCGCTGCAGGCACAACCTCTTCTTTGAAGATGGTAGGTGGAACCACGGTGGCAATTGAACCTTCAAGGTCGGATAGGATTGCTACCTTCTCTAACTTGGCATCTTTAACGTGGATTGAATCTCCTATCTTGAGAGCGGATACCTCGAACTCCACTTTTTCCGGGATATCTGTGGGCAAACACTCGATCTCCAGCTCCCTCAAAACGTGTTGAAGTATACCACCGTCCTTGGAAACCCCGATAGGCACACCCACCAGATGAACCGGGACCTTGACCGTAATCTTTTTGGTCAAAAGGACGTGCTGGAAATCGACATGCAGGATATCCCCAGCCACCGGGTCATGCTGGATCTCGCGGATAAGGACTTTTTTCTGCTGAGCTTGATCATCATCTATGTTGAGGGTGATAATCACGTTTTCACCCTTGCCCGCTCTTAAGATGGAATTTAAGGACTGGGCATTGATCTCTAAGGGCAACGGCTCATCTCCCGGACCATAGACCACTGCCGGAATCAATCCCTTTCTTCTTAATTTTTTGGCTATCTCCTTGCCGATTCCAGTTCTTTTCTTAGCTTCAAGCGTAATCTCCTTCATTTCCTTCTTTCTCCTTTCACACTTTTTCTTTTAAACTCTATCTATTAAGCAGAGGTTTTTAGACCTCCCGGTTATTAATATTCGAAAAGCGAGCTTATCGATTCCTCTTTATCGGTACGGATTATCGCCTCACCAAACAGTTGAGCTACGGAAAGAACTTCTATCTTATTGGAGAAGTCCTCGTGCGACTGGTTGATCGTATCAGAGATAACCAGTTTTTTGATCGGTGATTTCTCGACTTCCTCCACGGCTTTTCCAGATAAGACCGCATGGGTACAGCAGGCGTAGATCTCTTTAGCTCCATTTCTTTGCAGGGCATAGGCGAACTCGGTTAAAGTTCCACCGGTATCGATGATATCGTCCCGGATGATAACGTTTTTATCTTTAACCTCTCCGATGATATTTAAAACTTCAGCTTGGTTAGGGGCAGGCCTTCTTTTATCCATAACCGCCATAGGGCAACCTAACTTCTTAGCGAAATTACGGACCATCTTGATACTGCCTACATCGGAAATAATTACCAGGTCAGAAAAATTTAACTTTATGAAATAATCGTAGAAAACCGGATTGGAAAAAAGGTGGTCTGTGGGGATATCGAAAAATCCCTGTATCTGGGCGGCATGCAGGTCCATAGTCAGGACCCGATTTGCTCCAGCCTGGGCGATCAGATTAGCCACTAACTTGGCAGTGATGGGCACCCTGGGCTGGTCTTTTCTATCCTGTCGGGCGTATCCGTAATAGGGAATGACTGCAGTAATCCTTTTAGCTGAGGCTCTTTTTGCCGCATCCAGAAGGACCAAAAGCTCTAAAAAGTTTTCTGCAGGTGCATTGGTTGACTGGATGATGAAAAGGTCTGCCCCTCTGATATTTTCATCTATTCTGACCCTGATCTCACCATCGGCAAACCTTGAGACCTCAGCCTTAGATATAGGCACACTCAAATATTGACTGATCTTCTCAGCCAGGGGCCGATTCGAGTTGCCGCTGATAATTTTTAATACATCTGGCATAAAATTTTACCTTGATTTAAGTGAAGAAAGTGACATATGCTCCTGCACGAATTTCCAGTTACCCTCCTCTTTGAGTAAAACTCCGGTAAACCGGATATTTTTCTCTTTGGGTTTTCCTTTCTGCTCATAGCCTAACTTGAGTTTTGAGGAAAACCAGGCTACACCATCTACAAACTTAATCTGTAGTTCTGACAGGACAAAATTTCGCTTTTTCCATTGGGAGATATTTGACATGAGATCTTTGTAGAAATTTTCAACGTTACTATATCCGGTAAAAAATTCATCCCCTGTCTCTATCAGGATTATATCCGGGGTTTTAGCATAAAAATTCAATACCTTATCCCGGTCAGCAGATTCCAAAGCCACCACAAATTCCCTAATCGTATTCTCCAGAACAGTCTGCTCAGACTCGACTTTGATCTCCCTTTTTTTAACGCAGGAAACCGAAAGTAGAGATAAAAAAAATACAAAAGTGAATATTATTCTTTTTCTCATTCTCCGAGTTTACCTTTAGTCTTGCAGGTCAGCTGCCTTGCGTACCGGACGAAAGAATTGGTTCAGGAGCACAGGGCTCCTGACCTACTTCCAATCTAACTGTGAACCATCTACTAATCACTAATCACTTTTCACTAATCACTATGCTGGCTGGGGCGCCAGGATTCGAACCTGGGAATGCGAGATCCAAAGTCTCGTGTCTTGCCGCTTGACTACGCCCCAAAAAAAATTCGCCTTAGACCGGGTGGGCTTTTAACTCCATCTCGTAAGCTTCTAACACTTTTTCCTCTATTATCCTCCTCATCTCATTGCTCACCGGATGAGCGATATCCTGATGAGTGCCGTCAGGCCTTTTCCGGCTGGGCATGGAAACAAAATATCCCTTGTTGCCATTAATGACTTTCAAGCCTCTGATCACGAATGCGTTATCAAAGGTAACATTGGCAAATGCCTTAAGTTTTTCTTCATCCCTTAGGGTAATCCTGACCTCTGTTATTTCCACCTTCTCTGCTCCTTAAGAAAAAAATTAGTTGACTTTTTAGGACCTTTTTAGCTTAAGGGATTGGTCGGGTAATGAAGATCTGCCAATCTCCCCTTTGGAAGAATTTTTTCACCTCCTCATTTTTTGGTTCCTGCTCAAAGATCCCGTAGACAGTAGGTCCGCTTCCTGTCATGGAGGACTTCCTAGCCCCAAGTTTCAATAAGAGCTTAAGGGCATATCTGACCTGAGGGTATTTTTCGATGATCTTTCCCTCAAAATCGTTTTTCCAGGTATTCAAAGCTGCAAGGAAACCTTCTTTTTCCTGGAGATTTTTAATTTTAATAAATTCTGCTCTTCTTGTCAAGTTTATTTTGACATCCTGGTAAGCCCAGGCAGTTGATACCTGGAAGGGGAAAGTTACCAAAACTATCCAGTAATCTCTGTAAGACTTAACCGGTTTCATCCGTTCCCCTCGTCCTTCAGCTAAAGCGGTCTGGTCGTATAAGAAGAACGGGACATCCGAGCCTAATTTCTCAGCCAGAAGATGGAGTCTTTTTAGCGGATAATTTAAATTATACAGTCGATTCACTCCCAGAAGAGTGGAGGCTGCATCTGAGCTGCCACCTCCTAACCCGGAGGAGATGGGGATTTTTTTTCTGAGGAATATCTTAACCCCTTGAGCAACTTTTCCCTCAGATAAAATTAGCCGGGCAGCCTGATGAACCAGATTTCTCCGATCCGACGGAAGCTGGATGTTATCAGTTTTTATGATCACGCCTTCATTTATTTTTAAAAAAGTAAGAGTGTCATGTAAGGAGATCCTCTGCATCAGGGTGGAGATATTATGATACCCATCCTCCCTCTGGTTTAATATCTCCAGAAAAAGATTTATCTTAGCTGGAGCTTTAAGTGTAAGACCTTTCAATTTATAACCACTTCTCTTTCCATAAGTTATAGCCAAGTCTAATCTTAAGGGAAAGATTCCTCCCATTTTCTCCAGATATATTCAATTGGTTCGTAATGTTGGTATATCCCAACTCTCCTTCCAGAAAAAGATGTGCGTCCGGCTGAAAAACCACTTTGAGATCAAATCGGTTGGTTTTTTCTACGATACCTGAAGGGAAACTTGTCGTTTTTGGAACTGGAGAAGGCTGAAGTTCGATTTTTCCCTCCCCTTTTCTTTTCAGCTCATAAGAAAGAGAGAACTGAAAGCTTTTATTGTAATGATATAAAATCTCTGCAAAAAAGTCATCCGCATCCGGACCCAAAAAACTTCCCATCCCCACATTTCGATAGGTATAGAGATTCCAAGGCTTATCCTGACCATAGACCCATTCATTTATGCGGGTATATTCCAGAGTCAGATAACTTCTGGTAAATCCTAAAAGATCTGCTCCTTTTAGCCCTAAAAGAAAGCCGATCTGCTGAGGCTCGGTTTTAAAATCGTACTGGAAATCATCTACTAGAAGCTCTGCATAAAATTCTTTATTCTTGAAGTGAGTAATGGAGAAGTCGAAACTCCAGAGAGGGTTATCATCTATATTATGGTTGAACTGCTCACCGTAAAACAGGAAAAGAGGATTCAGGTAGTAAGGTTCCAGCTTCCTCCTCTCACCGCCATAAACCACCACTTCGGACAAACCTAACTCTATGCCTGATTTCAGCTTTATATTCATCCTGTGACCGGAAAAATACCTCTTGGCAAAAAAGTTAGAGTCAGGCAAAAAAATCTCATCCAATCCCGTGACGAAAAAATCGAACCTGAAAACACCGGTCTTCCCTGAAAACTTTAACATATCAAAGGGAGGCGAAAAACCTGAAAGCAGGAGATAGTCCCTGCTGCCTGGCCCCCAGCGCAGGTAATCCCTGCCCCATTGAAATTCAAAATATTTGAAATTCCCTTTAATATATCCCTGGTCGAAGACACCTGTTAAATCTCCTTTCCACTTCTGCCCGAAGAAGTTTGTCTCCTTTTCAGCTTTGGAATCGATGATGATTCGATCCTTGAACAAAAAGTTTTTCCACTGAAAAGCTCCTTCTATAATACCTTTTCCCCGGGTATAAGAGGAGTCATGCTGATTACTCACCAAATATAAGACAGGACTTAAGAAAGTCTTAAGTTTTTTAGGTTCTTCTTTTTTCTTCGAGACTTCAGATTCCTCAGATAAACCTTTTAATTCATATTCAAATTCTTTCTTAAGCTTATCTATTATCCAGGATTGCGTCCGGGTTAAAACCAGATCACCCTTCGCTGTCCGGCTGCTAATCTCCTGGAGATACGAAGCTATCTCTCCCCGACTATAAGGTTTATTACCTTTAATTAATTTAGGCAAAAGCCCCTGGGTGTAAAGCTCTTCTATGCTCGAATAGACCCAGGAATCCAGAGGAATGTTCTCCAGGGATGTGGAGTAGCCTGAGATCGAGCAAAGTAAAAAAATTGATAAAAAAAATATGGAAACTCTCAGAAACATTAACATGGATGCAAATTCAAAGTGTTTTCTCCTTAACCTGAAATTGGAAAATACGCCCGCTTCGTCAAAAAGAAAACTATATCACAGAAAAATTTGAAAACCTATAGCTTTACAATCCTTGCCCGATTGCTCTTCACCAGTTTGCAGGCATTTCGGGTATCAAAAACCAGGTTAGAATTCTTCACGATCCAATTATAGTCATAAGCTGAATGGTCAGTTACGATGACCACACAATCAGTCCGCTTGAGAAGGGGAGAGGTTAATTTGACTGACCTCATAGTGTCGCAATTCATCAAGATTGAAGGGACGTGCGGGTCATTGTATTTAACCTTCGCACCGGCATTCTGCAAGAGTTTGATCACATCTAAGGCCGGAGATTCCCTGACGTCCCGGATATCTTTTTTATAAGCTGCTCCTAAGACCAGAATATCCGAACCCTTAACAGTTTTTTTGACCTGATTCAATGCCCGGGTAACCCTATCCACCACATACTCTGGCATGTGCGAGTTGATATCCCCGGCTAACTCTATGAAGCGGGCATAATAGTTTAAAGACTTCAACTTCCAGGAAAGATAATGCGGGTCTATGGGGATACAGTGGCCTCCTAAGCCGGGTCCGGGATAAAAAGGCATAAAACCAAAGGGCTTGGTTTTTGCCGCCTCGATTATCTCCCAGACATCGATTTTCAGCCGGTCGCACATCAGAGCCACTTCGTTAACCAGCCCGATATTTACGCTTCTAAAAGTGTTTTCCAGAAGCTTGGCCATCTCCGCGCTCTGGGTGGAGGAAACCGGAACTACCAGGTTGATTATCTGTTCATAAAAAAGCTTAGCTATACGGGTACACAAAGGAGTGGTCCCTCCAACCACTCTGGGCGTATTTTTAATGAGGTAATTTTTGTTAGCCGGGTCTACCCTTTCCGGGGAAAAGGCTAAGAAGAAATCTTTTCCAATCTTGAGGCCGGTCCCCTCCAGAATCGGTCGGATAAGCTCTTCGGTTGTGCCGGGATAGGTTGTGCTCTCTAACACCACCAACTGTCCGGGATGAAGATATTTTTTTACCTGATTTACCGCAGCCAGGATATAGGATACATCCGGGTCTTTGGTCTTGCTCAACGGGGTCGGCACGCAGATGGAGATGCAGTCAGCATTTTTCAAAAGAGCAAAGTTGAGAGTAGCTTTAAGAAGCCCTTTCTGAACCAGCTTTCTCACCTGTACATCTGCTATGTCATCTATATCCGACCTACCGGAGTTGATCAGATCGACTTTCTTTTTGTTGATGTCAAATCCCATGACTTTAAAGCCCTGGTTCCCGTACTCCACTGCCAGAGGCAGCCCCACATAACCCAAACCGATAACCCCCACCACTGCTTTTCTTTTCTCAATTTTTTCTTTCAGCTTTTCAAACAATTTCAACCTCCTTAAATGTTTGGACATTTGAATTTTTAATGACCATAAATATATATTAAATTTTATTAATGTCAAATGAAGTTTAGTTTTTTTGGGGAAAGAAGAAGCCGGGAATTTGCATCATCTTCTTATCGATTCTACCCCGGCGATCCTCTCTAAGATTAAAAAAATAATTCCAAAAACAAAAAAGTCCGCCCGTAGGGCGGACTTTTTATTTAAAACTCTTTTTTAACTATACCTTATTTCCTTCTTCTAAAGTAGTTAATCGCACCCAAGCCCAAAAGCCCGGTTCCCA
>JALHSU010000253.1 GCA_022865345.1 Candidatus Zixiibacteriota bacterium | reverse complement strand
ATCCCCGGCGTGATAATACCATGGTTATCGCCGCTGTCAAGGTGGTCTTGCCATGATCCACGTGCCCGATCGTCCCGACGTTCACGTGCGGCTTGGTCCTCACAAACTTCGCCTTGGCCATCTTATCTTACCTCCAGATTATTATTATTCATTATCTTAATATCCTCTTACCTTGGTTAAGATTTTCTCTGACAGGTTTTCAGGCACTTCCTGATATCTAGTGAATTCCATGGTGAAAACCGCCCGGCCCTGGGTCAGAGACCTTAACCTGGTTGCATAACCGAACATCTCGGAAAGTGGCACCAGAACAGAGATCACCTGAGCATCTGCACGGGGATGAATACCAAGAATACTGCCTCTCCGGGCATTTAAATCTCCGATGACATCACCCATATACTCTTCAGGAACAACCACCTCCACGTCCATTACCGGCTCCAGCAGTTTAGGTAGAGCTTTTTTAGCACCCTCTTGAAATGCCATAGAGGCTGCAATTTTAAAAGCTATCTCGGATGAATCGACCTCATGATAACTGCCGTCATAAAGGATAGCTTTGATATTGACCATAGGGTAACCAGCCAGAACCCCGTTACTCATAGCTTCTTTTATCCCCTTCTCTATGGCAGAGAAATATTCCCTGGGAATAACCCCGCTGGAGATCTTTTTCTCAAAAACATATTTTTCTCCGGAAGTCAACGGTTCCAATCTCAACTTGACATGGCCATACTGACCTCTTCCCCCGGTCTGGCGAATAAATTTTCCTTCCGCCTCGACCGGAATAGAGATGGTCTCCCTGTAAGCCACTTGAGGTTTCCCCACATTAGCCTTCACCCCGAACTCCCGTAGCATACGCTCGACCAGAATCTCCAGATGAAGCTCGCCCATACCGGAGATAATCGTCTGACCGGTCTCCTCGTTAAAACTCACTTTAAAAGTTGGATCCTCGTCAGACAATTTCGATAAAGAACCAGTCAGCTTATCCTGGTCAGTCTTGGTCTTGGGTTCTATCGCCACTGCGATCACCGGTTCAGGAAAAACCATCTTCTCCAGGACTATGGGATGATCCCTGTCACAGAACGTGTTACCCGTCGAAACGCTCTTCAATCCCACAACTGCGACGATATCCCCGGCATAAACCTCTTCTATTTCTTTTCTTTGATTGGCGTGCATTCTTAAGACCCGGCTTAATCTCTCTTTTTCTCCGTTGTTGCCATTCAACACCACGGTCCCCACTTTAGTAAAGCCGGAATAAACTCTGAAATAAGTCAACTTACCAATAAACGGGTCGCTTACTATTTTGAAAGCCAGTGCGGAAAAAGGCTCATCGTCTGACACTTTCCGCTCTTCGGTCTCTCCGCTTTCCGGGTTGACCCCTTTGACCGCAGGCAGGTCTATTGGAGAAGGCAGATAATCGACTACTGCATCCAATAGTTTCTGGACACCTTTATTTTTGAAGGAAGCGCCGCATAATACCGGGACCACCTTAGCATCCAGACTTCCCTTTCTCAAAGCTTTTTTTATCTCCTCCGGCTCGATCGGCCTTTCATTCAAAAAATTCTCCATCAGCTTGTCATCATAATCTGACAATGCCTCTAAAAGCTCTTCTCTTTTCTTCCTGGCTGTTTCCATGAATGATTTGGGGATCGGCAGATCTTCGAAAGTTGCTCCAAAAGTCTCCTCATGATAAATCCGGTAATTCATCTCGACCAGATCGATTATGCCTGCGAACATCTCGCCCTGACCCACCGGTATCTGTATGGCAACTGCTTTAGTTCCTAACCTCTCCCTCATCATCCGTAGAGTATTTTCGAAATCTGCTCCCACCCGGTCCATTTTGTTGACATAAGCGATACGGGGAACGTTATATTTATCCGCCTGCCTCCACACGGTCTCGGATTGCGGCTCCACACCTCCCACCCCGCAGAAAATGGCAATTGCACCATCCAGCACTCTCAATGACCTCTCCACCTCAGCCGTGAAATCGACGTGGCCCGGAGTATCGATAATGTTTATCTGATGCTCTCTCCAGTAGCAAGTCGTGGCTGCAGAGGTGATGGTGATGCCTCTTTCCTTTTCCTGCTCCATCCAATCCATAACCGCAGCCCCTTCATCCACCTCCCCCATCCTGTAAGTCTTACCAGTATAATATAGAATCCTCTCGGTAGTGGTGGTTTTGCCGGCATCAATGTGAGCCATTATACCTATATTTCTAATTTTTTGTAAGGGGTATTCCCTTGGCATAAAAAAAACCTCTACTTCTACTCTCCCGCAGTGGAAAACTTAATAACACGGAATCCCACTAAGCAAGTGGAGGCTTTAGACCCGATCCGTATTTTAATGTTTCCAACTCTATTTTATCTTTTCCTTTCTTGACCAACCGCTGGTCAGAAAGGTTTTTATCGTTCCCTCGTTTAGAGATTTTTACTCGATTTATTAAATCTTGTAAAACCCTAATCTCAATCTACGCTAATTGCTCCTTATTTTTTGAATTTTGGTTTACTTTTATACTAACAATTCCTCGATTTTGCACTTTACCATCTGAAATGTGCAAAAGCCCGGTTGGCTTCTGCCATTTTGTGGGTATCCTCTTTCTTTTTTATGGAGCTTCCTTCATTCTTTGAAGCGGCAATCAGCTCAGCTGCCAGCTTATCGGCCATAGTTTTTTCAGACCTGGACCTGGCATACGATATAATCCATTTTATTGCCAGGGCGGTCCTTCTTTCTGACCTGACCTCGACCGGTACCTGATAGGTAGCTCCACCCACCCTTCTGGGTTTTACCTCCAGAACAGGTTTTACGTTCTCTACCGCTTTCTGGAACACCTCTAAGCCTGGCTGATTAGCCTTCTTGGCTATGATCTCCATCGCATCGAAAAATATCCGCTGGGTGGTACTTTTTTTACCCCGGTGCATCAGGTTATTCATAAACTGGGTAACCAGCAGACTTCCGGATTTGAGATCCGGCAACAGCTCTCTTTTCGTCGCTCTTTTTTTTCTAGCCATTTTTTAACTTTTCAAGCAGCCTTTTTTGGTTTTTTAGTTCCGTATTTGGACCTGCTCTGCTTCCTATCTCCAACCCCGCTGGTATCCAGGGTGCCGCGGATGATATGGTATCTGACACCTGGAAGGTCTTTCACTCTCCCGCCTCTTATCAAGACTATCGAGTGTTCCTGCAGGTTATGCCCTTCCCCCGGTATGTAGGCGGTAACCTCTATGCCATTGGTCAGCCTGACCCGGGCTACCTTTCTCAAAGCCGAATTCGGCTTTTTGGGAGTGCTGGTATATACGCGGGTACATACCCCTCTTCTTTGAGGAGAGCCCAGCAAAGCCGGTGCTTTCTCTTTTCCTTTGACTTCCTTTCTGCCTATTCTTATGAGCTGGTTTATGGTCGGCAATTTCCTCTCCTTTAAGGCTAATCTGCCTGAACTATACTCTTACGGTTTGTGCTTCGTTACACTTATCCAGCAAAAATAAAAATTTAATATAAATCCAATTCAAAATTTGTCAAGCATTTTCTTTGACGATACTTGTTTCAGCCTCAACTTTTTCTTCTTCTTTAAGCTGAATATTCCTGTAGTATTCCAGACCGGTTCCTGCAGGAATAAGACGACCGATTATGACATTCTCCTTCAGGCCTAAGAGGTAATCAGTTTTCCCGGAAATGGCTGCTTCGGTCAATACCCTGGTAGTCTCCTGGAAAGAGGCGGCGGAGATAAAACTGTCCGTGGTCAAAGAGGCTTTGGTTATACCCAGAAGCAGAGGCTGGAAAGTAGCTGGCTCGCCGCCTTCCGCGATCACTTTTTCATTCTCCTCCCTGAATCTTATCTTGTCCACCTGTTCGCTTTCGAGGAAATTGGTATCCCCCACGTTATCCACCCTTACCTTCTGCAGCATCTGGCTAACGATAACCTCGATATGCTTGTCGTTGATTTTCACTCCCTGCAGTCGATAGACCTCTTGAATCTCGTTGACCAGATATTCCTGAACCGCATTCGCACCTTTAATCTTTAGAATATCATGCGGATCTATTGGACCTTCGCACAGCTTGTCTCCAGCTTTCACCAGGTCCCCTGAATGGACTCTTAAATGTTTGCCGTGGGGAATCAGGTATTCTCTTTTCTCTCCCTGATCTCCCTGCACATAAACCTGATTGGCTCCCCGGACTATCTTGCCGAACTCCACCATCCCATCTACCTCGCTGACAATAGCTAAATCCTTTGGCTTTCTGGCTTCGAAAAGCTCAGCCACTCGTGGAAGCCCACCGGTTATGTCTCTGGTCTTGGAGATATCCCTGGGGATTTTTACCAGGGAATCACCAGCCTGAATTTTATCACCATCGTGCACCAGGAGATATGCCCTGGTAGGAATAGAGTAATTCCCCACCTTTTTTCCCTTCTCGTCCAGTATGGTTATATGAGGCCTGAGAGTTTTATCTTTATGTTCGATAACGACTCGCTGGCGCAGTCCGGTGGTTTCATCCAGCTCTTCCCTGAAGGTAACATCATCTTTCAGGTCAACGAACTCCACCTTACCGCTGTAATCCGAAAGTATGGTATTGCTATAAGGATCCCATTCGAACAGGACCTCTCCTTTTTGAACGCGTGCCTTCTCGTTTACCCTTAAAATGGCTGCGTAGGGAACATTATATTTAGCCCGGACCCTTTCCTGTTCATCCACCAGGCTAATCTCGCCATCCCTGTTCAAAACTATCCACGCTGTTTTTTCACTATCTTTTCTGGCAACTGTTTTAACTTTCTTAAAAACTACTTTCCCCTCGGCTTTAGCAGTAGCTTTTGACTGCTCAGTAATTCGAGCTGCTGTACCTCCGATATGGAAAGTCCTTAAGGTTAACTGGGTGCCCGGCTCTCCGATGCTCTGGGCTGCCATCACCCCAACCGCCTCGCCCAAGTCTACCATCCTGTTGGTGGCCAGATTCCTGCCATAGCATTTAGCACAAACTCCTCTTTTGGACTCACAGGTCAGAACGGACCTTATCTTCGCCGTCTCAATGCCACTCTCCTCAATCCGGGCAGCAGCTTCTTCGTTGATCTCTTCGCCAGCCACAGCCAAGTTCTCACTGGTGATCGGATCCATGACATCTTCTAAGGCTACCCTTCCTAAAATCCGGTCCTTCAGAGACTCGATGACTTCTTCACCTTCTTTTAGAGCTCCGACGTTCAAACCTAAAATCGTTCCGCAATCGACCTCGTTGATGATCACATCCTGAGCTACATCGACCAGCCTGCGGGTGAGATAGCCTGCATCCGCAGTTTTCAAGGCAGTATCGGCCAACCCTTTTCGGGCTCCATGAGTGGAGATGAAGTACTCCAAAACGCTTAATCCCTCCTTGAAGTTAGAGGTGATCGGAGACTCTATGATCTCCCCGATCTGACCGGTGATCTTTTTCTGAGGTTTAGCCATCAACCCTCTCATTCCGGCCAGCTGTCTTATCTGATCTTTGCTGCCTCTGGCTCCGGAATCTGCCATCATGTAAACGGGATTAAACCCATTCTCAGCTTTCTTCAACCCTTCGAACATCGCCTCAGCTACCTCATTGGTGGTATGAGTCCAGGCATCCACTACTTTGTTATATCTTTCTCCGTTAGTTATCACTCCGTTCTCATACTGTCTCTGGATTTTATCTATCTCTTTACTGGTTCTTTCTATCAGTTCTTCCTTCTCTTTTTCCGGAATCATCAGATCATCGATCCCCACAGTGATTCCGGCTAAGGTTGCATATTCAAAACCGATATTCTTCATCTTATCCAAAAGAACCGCTGTCTGGTAATTACCTAATTCACGATATGCTCTGGCAATCAGCTCTTCTAATTTACCCTTGGTAGCCAGGTCATTAAAGAAACCCAGTTCATCCGGAATAATCAGGTTGAAGATAATCCTGCCCGGGGTTGTCTCTAAACCTGATTTCTTTCCATTCCTTTTATCATTTTCACCTATCTCAATCCTATCCTTAGCTTCAATGACTTTGTTTCCTAAAACGAAAATCGCTTCCTTAGCCTTTTCCTGTGATTTGACTACATTCAGCTTGATTTTGATCAGTGCATTCAGCCCGACTAATTTATTCTCTAAAGCGAAAAGAATCTCTTCCACTGAGGAGAAGGTCTTTCCTTCTCCCTTATCTTTGGGTTTTACCTTGGTCAGGTAATAACAGCCCAGCACGATATCCTGAGAGGGAGTCACAACCGGGCGGCCATTGGAAGGAAGCAACAGGTTATTGACTGAAAGCATCAGCACCCTGGCCTCTAATTGTGCTTCAAAGGAGAGAGGCACATGGACTGCCATCTGATCTCCATCGAAATCAGCATTGAAGGCTGAGCATACCAGAGGATGTATTCTAATTGCCTTACCTTCAACTAACAAAGGATAGAAGGCTTGAACTCCAAGACGGTGAAGCGTAGGAGCTCGATTCAAAAGTACCGGATGGTCCTGGATTATCTCTTCTAAGATATCCCAGACCTCTGGCTTTTCTTTTTCCACAAATTTCTTAGCCGACTTGACCGTTGAGACGAACCCTTTTTCCTCTAATTTCTTAATTATAAAAGGTTTGAAAAGCTCCAGAGCCATAGTTTTAGGTATTCCGCATTCATGAAGTTTAAGCTCAGGCCCGACCACGATTACTGACCGGCCTGAATAGTCCACCCTTTTACCTAAGAGGTTCTGTCTGAATCTGCCCTGTTTGCCTTTAAGCAGGTCGGATAGAGATTTCAGAGGTCTCCTGGTATCACCGCTGACTGATTGTGTTCTTCTACCATTGTCCAGTAAGGCATCTACAGCCTCCTGTAACATCCTTTTTTCGTTTTTGAGGATGACCTCAGGAGCTTTTATCTCTATTAGTTTCTTCAGGCGATTATTACGATTAATTACCCGGCGATAAAGGTCATTCAAATCCGAGGTTGCAAATCTTCCACCCTCCAACGGAACCAGAGGCCTTAGATCCGGTGGAATTACAGGAATTACTCTCAATATCATCCATTCCGGTTTATTGCTTGACTGTCTGAACGATTCTATTACTTTAAGCCTCTTTAAGATATCTTTTTTCCTCTGGGCTGAAGTCTCTATCCTGACCTGGGTCCTTAATTGGATAGAAAGTTCCTCGATGTCGATTTGCCTTAAAAGCTCCAGTATGGCTGGAGCTCCCATCTGGGCAACAAATTCCTTTCCCGCTCCTTCTAATTCTTGATATTCATCTTCAGTTATGATATCTTTATATTTCAGATGGGTATTACCCGGATCGATTACGATATATGACTCGTAATATAAAATTCTTTCTAATTCTCGAATGGATAGGTCCAGCAGGTATCCTATGCGGGTGGGTATCGACTTGAAAAACCAGATATGAGTTACCGGGACGGCTAATTCAATATTCCCCATCCTTTCTCTTCTAACTCTGGATTGGGTAACCTCAACTCCGCATCTATCACAGGTTATTCCTTTAAATCTTACCCTCTTATACTTGCCGCAGTTGCACTCCCAGTCTTTGACCGGACCAAAAATTCTCTCGCAGAAAAGACCGTCTCTTTCCGGTTTAAAAGACCGGTAATTTATGGTTTCTGGTTTAGTCACTTCTCCATACGACCAGGACCTGATAGTTTCCGGAGAAGCTAACTGTATTTTTATAGCATAAAAATCAGAGGGTTTTTTAAAATTCTTATTCTGCATCTCTGCCATGTAAAACCTCCTTTCCCCGTAGGGGAAACTTAGGACAGTTTCAGGCTAAAAGCTTAAATATACACTTCTCGATACTGTTCAATATGCTCTTCGAAAATGATCCTACCCTTCCATTAAATCTACGTCCAGGCATAAGCTCTGCAACTCTTTGACTAACACGTTGAACGATTCGGGAATCCCCGGCTCCGGCTGATTCTCACCCTTGACTATGGCTTCATAGATCCTGGATCTTCCTGACACGTCATCTGATTTAACCGTAAGCATCTCCTGCAGGGTATAAGCAGCTCCATAAGCTTCCAAAGCCCAGACTTCCATCTCTCCAAATCTCTGTCCGCCGAACTGCGCCTTACCACCTAAAGGCTGCTGGGTGACCAGGGAATATGGTCCGATAGAACGAGCATGGATTTTATCGTCTACCAGATGAGAAAGCTTCATCATGTAAATATATCCCACGGTGATCGGCTTATCAAAAGGTTCACCGCTCATCCCATCGTACAGGAGAGATTTGCCCGATTCAGGAAGCCCGGCTTGTTTTAAAGCCTCCTTAACCTCTTCCAGGGTTGCTCCGTCGAAAACCGGGCTGGATACATAAAGGCCCATTTTCTTTACCGCCCATCCCAGATGGGTTTCAAGGATCTGCCCGACGTTCATCCTGGAGGGAACTCCCAAAGGATTCAATATCAGATCCACCGGAGTTCCATCTGGAAGGTAAGGCATATTTTCCATTGGAACTACCCTGGCGACAACCCCTTTATTCCCGTGTCTTCCCGCGATCTTATCTCCAACCGACATTTTTCTTTTACTAGCTACATTCACCTTGACTAACTGAACGACCCCAGGCGGTAACTCAGCACCCCTGGAGATTTTTTCCAGCTCAATCTCCAGTTGAGTTCTTTTCTCCTGAAGCAGTTGATTGTACTTAGACAATAGCTGTTCAATACGCTTGTTGACCTTTTGATCCTGGATAAATCCCTCTTCGGCTGAAAGATCATCAAAATCAATTTTATCGAAAGAATCTTCTTTGAACTTAAAGCCTGCACGGAATAAAATCGAACCATCGGAGATTTTACGAATTGTCCTGGCAGTCTCTCCATTCAAAAGTTCCCTGAGTTTCTGATCGCGGGTCACTTTGAGGCTATCCATCTGTTTCTGATGTGCTCTTTTGAGTCTGGAGACTTCGTTTTTCTCCTGTTTCTTGGATTCATCGGACCTCTCCTTTCGGGAGAAGACTTTAGAATCTATGACTATTCCCTTCATCCCGGGAGGTGCTTTTAATGAAGCATCTCTCACATCTCCGGCTTTTTCTCCGAAAATGGCTCTTAGCAATCTTTCTTCAGGAGAAAGCTCGGTCTCGCCTTTAGGGGTTACCTTACCGACCAGTATATCTCCAGCCTCTATCTCAGCTCCGACCCTGACAATCCCCCTTTCGTCAAGATTCATCACAGCTTCCTCTGAGACATTGGGGAGTTCCCGGGTCAATTCTTCTGCTCCCCTCTTGGTATCTCTTGCCTGAAGTTCAAATTCCTCTATATGGATAGAAGTAAAGGTGTCATGAGAGACCAGCCTTTCGCTGACAATTATGGCATCTTCGAAATTATATCCTCTCCAGGGCATAAAGGCGACAAGAACATTAGCTCCTAAAGCCAGCTCTCCTTTATCAGTGGAAAATCCGTCGGCAATGCAGTCACCGGCTTCCACTTTATCCCCAGGTTTAACCAGGGGTCTCTGGTTGATGCAGGTATCCTGGTTAGACCTTTTGAATTTAAGCAGTTGATACTCATCCATTTCCAGAAATTCATCTCCATCTTTGTGTTTATCAGTTGGACGGATAACTATCAGATCTGAGGAGACATTCTCCACCACTCCACTCCTTCTGGCGATAATAGTTGCACCTGAATCCAGAGCCGCTTTCTTCTCCATGCCAGTTCCTACGATAGGGGCTTCGGGGATGAGCAGGGGAACTGCTTGTCTTTGCATGTTAGACCCCATCAGTGCCCGGTTAGCATCATCGTGCTCTAAGAAAGGTATCAAAGCTGCCGCCACGCTCACCAGCTGTTTAGGCGAGACATCCATATAGTCAATTTTTTCCGGCTGGATAACGGGATAATCCGCACGGGAGCGAGCTTTAACTAAAAGATTGACAAACCGGCCATCTTTCTTAAGAGGCTCATTTGCCTGGGCTATGAAATATTTATCTTCCTGATCAGCAGTAAGATACTCGATCTCTTCAGTTACTTTTCCATTCTTGACTTTTCGATAAGGAGTATCCAGAAAACCGTATTTGTTTATCCGAGCATAAGCTGAAAGGGAGGCGATTAGCCCTATGTTGGGACCTTCCGGAGTCTCTATCGGACACATCCTTCCATAATGGGTATGATGCACGTCTCGCACCTCAAATCCTGCCCTTTCCCTGGTCAGACCTCCGGGACCCAGGGCGGAAAGCCTTCTTTTATGGGTTAGCTCAGCCAGTGGGTTGGTCTGGTCCATAAACTGGGAGAGCTGACTGGAGCCGAAGAAACTTTCGACCACCGAGGATACGGTCCGGGCATTAACCAGATCATGCGGGGTAATAGATTCAATATCCTTCAGACTCATCCTCTCCCTAATCGTGCGAGCCATCCGGGTCAGGCCGATTAAAAACTGGTTAGAGAGAAGTTCTCCAACCGAGCGAGCTCTTCTATTACCCAGATGGTCGATATCGTCTACTTCACCCTCTCCGTTACTTAACTTTATGAGGTATTTGATAATCGCTATAAAATCCTTTTTGTCCAGAGTAGTTTGTTCCAGAGGAATATCCAGGGAAAGTCTTTGATCCAGCTTGTATCTTCCGACTTCACCCAGATCATATCTTTTGGAATTAAAGAAAAGCCTATCTAAAAGTTGCTGAGCCATTTCCACGCTGGGGGGTTCTCCACCAGGCCGCAAAACGGAGTAAATCTTAAAAAGGGCTTCTTCCTGAGAGAGAGTCTGGTCTTTATGCAGGGTATTTAAAATCACCCCGGTATCTTTGGTTAAGTCAGTCTCCAGGATTTTAATCCGGGGGATCTTATATTCTCTTATTTTCTCCAGATGCTCTTCAGTTATAATCTCTCCGCCTCGCAGAAGCGTTACCCCCTTCTCTTTTTCCACCACGTTTTCTGCAGAGAATTTGCCTACCATCTTGTCCTTGCGAACCCCGGGGATTTCAACCGTTTCTACCTCATAGAAAAGCTTGATGATCTCAAGGTCAGTGGAATACCCCAGTGCCCGCAACAGTGTGGTCACCGGAAGCCTCCTGCGGGTATCGATGTAAACGTACATTATATCGTTGGCATCGATATTGAACTCGACCCAGGAACCGCGGTACGGAATGATCCTGGCAGAAAAAAGTCTTTTGCCGTTCGGGTTAGTCTCCTCGTCAAAAAAGACCCCCGGAGAACG
Source organism: Candidatus Zixiibacteriota bacterium (assembly GCA_022865345.1). Classification (NCBI taxonomy): domain Bacteria; kingdom Pseudomonadati; phylum Candidatus Zixiibacteriota; species Candidatus Zixiibacteriota bacterium. The sequence goes on along the minus strand of JALHSU010000253.1, from coordinate 4,102 downwards.
GTGAAGCTGGCTCACTATCACTCTTTCAGCCCCGTTGATCACAAAGGTGCCGGTTTCTGTCAAGACGGGTAATTCACCCAAAAAGACATCCTGTTCGATTATATCCTTAACCCTTTTATCTTTCCCCTCTGGTTCCCGGATAACCAGACGCAATGTGGCTTTCAAAGGGGCGGCATAAGTCATATTCCTTTCCTGGCATTCTTTTATGCTGTATCTCGGAGTGCCAAGGATACATTTCACGAACTCCAGAGAATAATTCTCACGGACATCCGTTATAGGAAAGGTTTCGTTGAATACTGCCTGGAGTCCTACATTTTTTCTTTTTTCAGGTTCGGTCTCAGCCTGAAGGAATTCCCGAAATGATTCCTTCTGTACCTCTAAAAGATTAGGTACCTCCAGAATTTCTCTGAGCTTTGAGTAAGACTTCCTTTCGATTTCTCTTACCTTTGCCAATGGGATCACGCTCCTTGCTACGGCAAAAGGTTAAAGGCCGCGGGACTTTCCCGCAGAACCCCGTTATGACCGTTCTTTACTTAATTTCTACGGTCGCCCCTGCTTCCACCAGCTTGGTCCTGATCGATTCGGCTTCCTCTTTGGGAATCCCTTCCCTGATCGGTTTGGGAGCTCCATCCACTAAATCCTTAGCTTCTTTTAATCCCAGAGCGGTTAATTCCCTGACAACCTTGATTACCTGGATCTTCTTTTCCCCGGCAGAGACTAGGATCACTGCGAACTCGGTTTTCTCTTCAACTGCAGCACCGGCTGGAGCTGCTCCTGCTGCTGGACCGGCTTGAGCCACGGCCACGGCTGGAGTTACGCCGAACTTCTCCTGCAGGGCTTTTGAAAGCTCGGATAATTCCAGCACGGTCATTTTCTCGACCAGATCCACGATTTTCTCTACACTGCCTTTCTCCACCTTAACCTCCTCTATTTTTTCTTTTTCTTCTTTTTTAGTTGAAGTTTTTTTAGCTGAACTCTTTTCCTCTTCACTCATTTTAGTTACCTTTCTATCTATATATTATCTATAATATCTTTTTTTGCCTTAGTTAAAGCGTCTACGGTACCCACGAACTCTCGAAGAATCGCTTCCAGGGTGCCAATCAGGTTTCTCATGCCGGAATCCAGACTGGCTATTATCTGTGCCAATAATAGTTCTCTGGAGGGGAGTTTGGCTAATTTTTCTATTTCATTCCCTTTGAAAAACTTCCCTTCTACCCAGAAGATCTTTATCCTGGGTTTGCTCAATTTCTTGTTGACTTCATACAATACCTTGGCTGGAGCTACGGGATCGTCATAACCGAAAGCTATGCCGGTTGGGCCCTCCAGATGCTCAGTCATCTGATCCAAGGACAAATCCTTAGCCACCAATTTGATCAAGGTGTTTTTAGCTACCCGATACTCAATTTTTTTGGCCCTGAAGTCCTTTCTCAAACCGGTGATCTCTTCCACGTTTAACCCGGTGAAATCGGTTAGAAAAAAACTCTTGCTTCGGCTGAATTTATCCTTGAGTTCCTCAACTACTTTAGTTTTATCCTCTTTGGGCATCTTTTTGTCCTTTAAGCTTTTATTTAAATAGAGCAATGATCGTTTGCGTATCCAGTTTTACGCCCACTCCCATAGTAGAGGAAATGGCGGCAGTTTTCAGGTACTGCCCCTTGGCTGAAGCGGGCTTGGCTCTTAAGATAGCATCAAAAAGTACTCTGGCATTTTCATAAAGCTGCTCTTCAGGAAAAGAGACTTTACCGATGATTGCTCCGATGTTGCCTGCTTTATCCACCCTGAATTCCACCTTTCCTGCTTTCAGCTCTTTAACAGCCTTGGCCACCTCAAAAGTTACTGTTCCGGATTTGGGGTTGGGCATAAGCCCCTTTGGACCCAAGATCTTGCCTAACTTGCCGATAGTTCCCATCATATCCGGAGTGGCTACAATAGCGTCCACGTCTGTCCAGCCAGAGCTGATTTTCTCTATATATTCTTCAGCCCCTACCAAATCTGCACCGGCCTCTTTTGCCTCCTTTTCTTTCTCCCCTTTGGTCAATACCAGGATCTTGACTTTCTTACCAATCCCGTGAGGGAGCAGCACATTTCCCCGGACTATTTGATCAGAATACTTGGGATCAACACCCAGCCTGACTGATAGTTCCACGCTTTCGTCAAACTTAGCAAAGGCACTACCCTTCACCAGCTTTATTCCTTCCTTTAAATCGCATTTCTTGGTGCTATCCAGACTCTCTTTAGCTTTTCTGTACTTTTTACCTCTTTTCATTTCACCTGCCTTAAGAAAGAAAACTTATTCAATAACCTCAATCCCCATATTTCTTGCGGTCCCTTCCACCATCGACATAGCCCTTTCCAAATTTCCGGCATTTAAATCCTGCATCTTCAGTTCTGCGATCTCCTTGACCTGGGCTTTGGTTACCTTCCCCACTTTAACCCGGTTAGGCTCACCTGATCCCTTCTCAATCTTGGCTGCTTTTTTCAGCAGAACCGAAGCTGGCGGAGTTTTGGTGATGAAAGTGAAAGTCTTATCTGCATAAATTGTTATAATGACCGGAATGATCAATCCGGATTGGCTCTGGGTCTTAGAATTAAAAGCTTTGCAAAACTCCATAGTATTGACCCCATGCGGACCTAAGGCTGGTCCCACTGGAGGTGCCGGATTAGCGTTTCCCGCCGGGATCTGAAGCTTAACTGTTGCAATAACTTTCTTTGCCAATTTTTCTCCTTGAGTCTTTGATGTTTGTTTATACGGGCTGAACCTGCAGAAAATCAAGTTCCACTGGAGTGGGTCGGCCGAAGATGCTTACCATCACTTTAAGTTTTTTCCTTTCCATATTGATTTCGCTTACAAAACCGGAGAAATCGTTGAAGGGACCATCTATGACTTTTACCGGATCACCAGCTTTAAAGGGTACTTCCTCGTAGTCCCTGGTTTTCCCTCTATCTACTTGGCCCAGCACCCTTTTGACCTCAGACTCTTTGAGCGGGACCGGTTTCCCTCCAGTGCCGACAAAACTGGTGACTCCAGGCGTAGAAGTAACCAGGTGCTGGGTTTCCTTGGTAAGCTCCATCTCAACTAAGATGTAACTGGGCAAGAATTTCCTCACCCTGCTGGTTCTCTTGCCCTGCTTCATCTCCAGAACTGTCTCGGTGGGAACTAAAACCCGTCCCACTTGATCCTGCAAGCCTCGGTTAATGACTTCATTTTCCAGATATTTTTTAGCCTTTTGCTCATGACCTGAATAGGTGTGAGCAACGTACCATTTTTTCTCAGATTTACTCATACCTACCTGAAGATGAAGCTGATGAAGACTGACAGGATTTTGTCCACTCCGCCGATAAACAAAGCTAAAACCAAAGATAGCAGGATGACGATTAGGGTTGAGCCAATCAACTCCTCTCTCGACGTCCAGGTGACCTTGCTCAGCTCCTGTCTGACCTCTTTTATAAAATTTTTTATTTTTTCAAACATATCTTTTTTAAATAAAAAATAAAAACCTACTCCTCTTGCAGGTCTGGAGGGACTCGAACCCCCATCATCCGGTTTTGGAGACCGGCGCTCTAACCATTAGAGCTACAGACCTGTTGAATGAAAATCTCTATCTTACAAGTCCGAAGTTACCTGACCTCTTTATGCAAAGTATGTTTACGGCAGAATGGACAGAATTTTTTGTATTCCACCCTGTCTGAATGTGTTTTTTTGTTCTTGGTATCAGTGTAATTTCGTTGTTTACACTCACCACAAGCTAAAGTAATTATCTCTCTTGGCACGATCTTCTTCTTATTTAATTATTTTTTCTTGCTCTTTGAGCTTTTAAGTATTTGAGCTTTTGAGCCTTTTTTCGTCCGGATAAGGCCGGATGCTACATCTCCTTTGAAACCTTGAGTTTTTTGTCGGGCAGTACCGCCTTTGGCGGGACAGCCCGACCTACCTTCTTTTTTGCCCTTGAACCTTTGAACTATTGAACCATTGAACCTTTTTCTATTCGATTATCTCCGTAACTACTCCCGCACCTACTGTCCTCCCCCCCTCCCTTATGGCAAACCTTAACTCCTTCTCCATGGCTATGGGCGCAATTAACTCCCCTGACATGTTGACGTT
>JALHSU010000252.1 GCA_022865345.1 Candidatus Zixiibacteriota bacterium | reverse complement strand
GGCATTACGCGTTTGTAGTTGCCCAATTCATTGGGCATTTTGCTCGATAAATCGAGCAACTACAAAAAGTCCCCAGAAATTAGATCAGATTTTCGGTTTCAAACCCGCCTCAAGCTCCAGCAGATATTTTTTTCGCCAGAGTTTGCCACCATAACCACGCAGGTTTCCATTGGCTTCGATTACCCGATGGCAGGGAATCACAATAGAAAGATAATTTGCTCCGTTTGCCCTGCCTACCGCTCTTTGCGCACCTGGTTTGCCAAGATGTTTTGCTATCTGACCGTATGACCTGGTTTCGCCATAAGGAATCTGAAGCAGTTGTTCCCAGGTCTTTTTTTCAAAGGGCGTGCCGTTGACGTCAATTCGTACTCGAAATTTCTTCAACTTTTCCTCAAAGTAATCTACTAGCTCTTTTTCAAGTTTATCTAAATGTCGATTATTTCCCTTGACCAGTGGCATTTTGTAACGTTTCTCCACTCTTTGTTTAATTCGCTCCACTCCGCCGCGGTCGTGCCATTCCAAAAAGCAGACTCCTTTATCAGTAGCTCCAGCTATCATTTCTCCAAGCGGACTACTCAGATTCTTAAAGACAATTTTTTGGTTTTGCATAATACCTCCCTGGTGGTTGACCAAATTCTCTTACAAATGCCTCACGGAAGCCGCTCGCCGATTCATAACCGCACTCGTAGCCGGCTGAAAGATAGTTATCCCCAGATAGAATTAACCGTCGAGCATGATTCAGGCGTATCTTTCTATGGAAAGATAGAGGAGTCATTCCGAGATGAGTTTTGAAATATCTTCGAATGGTCGATATGTCCACACCGGTTAGTTGAATAAGTTTAGCTTCGTTGAGTTTTTCAGCCCGGTTTTGTTTCATGAATTTCAGGACAGAATGCAGCCACTCAGGCAGGACATCCGGATACTTTTCCGATCTACACCGCTTACAACCTCGCAGACCCGCGGCAATGGCTTCCTCACGCGTGGAATAGAAGACCACGTTCTCCAATTTCGGTTTTTTGGCTTTACAGGACGGCAGACAGTAAATCCCGGTCGAATGCACACCTACATAGAATTTTCCGTCGTATGCGGAATCATTCGTTGACATTACCTGGACCATTTTCTGGTAGCTCAATTTCATCCTGCATAAAAGTTATAATGCGGCCTTCTTTTTGTCCACCGATTTTCGAGCAAGTAAATAAAATATTTTGATTAGTAGTTCTGGACGGATCTGGGATACAAAGTACGAATAGAACGGTATTTTGCCCCTGCAAGAAATGCCCAATCCAAGACGTGTTTGGCACGTAAAAGCAGGGCACCACGAATTTTTTTAACTCATTGCAAGATTTTCGTCAGACGTGTCGGAGACGTCTTATAATATATAGCACCTACTAATGTTTTCTTCAATTCTATGAAAGATGGTCCCGTGTTACTATCAAGAAGCAGGAAGTATGATTCTGAATTATCTCCTATATAGCCAACGTTGAGTGTTCCACTTTCCTGTGTTGTAAAAAAACCTTCCACTCCGTTTTGTTGGGTATTCCAAATAATCTGAACCTCAAGTGGTTTTCCGCCCCCAAACGCTTGTGGTATTGAAGGATAGAATTCCTTACCAAAAAAATAAATACTTGCCATAGACATGAGAAATATGATTACCAGTATAAACTGCTTTCTATACAGTGACCCAATAGAATTATTCAGATAGAAGTCGTAAAATACAGCCATATACCCTGTTAAAAGGCTAAGAATTACCATATTATAAAACAATTTTAAGAATGTATTAGGCTTGACATCAAGTCCAAACCCCAAATATTTGAGCAAAACAGAATACAAAAAAGCGAAGAATAACAACAAAATCAATTCAAGACCCAATCTCACAACGATCCGCCTTTCCTTACGGTGATACCCCCTGAGGCGAGGCATAACTCCTGGAACTAGATAGCGAATATTGATCACAATAACAGCTATTACGAATATCAATCCCGATGCTATCACTCTACTCTGCAGAAGATTGAAGGAAGAAAATCCGTACTTTGAATAGTAAGAGTTCAACACACAAAATCCGATAAATAGGAGCAACCCAACACTTCCCAGGACTATTGCTGCCAGATTCTTGGCTATTTCTATTTTCTTACTAAGATTCAGAGGTTCATTATTCATCTTATTCGCTTTTCTTACAAATAAGCAAATATAATAAATCAAATAAGTCAACAAAAAAATGTCAACTCATCCGGGTCGGGATTTAGGCACAGAAAAGTCTCACATGGGCCGGATAAACGAACCCATTTGTATATTGACCATAGTGAAGAAAGTGCCTGGATGTTAGGCGAAAGACACACAATATGGAAGACCACTGTGTATACGAACGTACTTAATTCTTCCTCCAATTGTGGGATCCTTCTTTTCCACATCTCTGATCGTCTCAATTCCTGCAAGAATGAAAGTCAAGGGAAGTAGTTCTTCAGTATTGACTTTTCCTTGAAGATTTTGAGAAAAAAATTCAATATATTTCTTAAAGATAACTTTTGAACCATGTTCTACACCGCCCAAAAGCATCCAATTGAACGGCTGTGTTTCGATCTTAGGGGAGTCATGTCCATCTGGACGAAAGAGAATACCGCCAATGAAGCTTATATTTTTCGCAATCCCGCCTATTAGGAAGCCCGCACGCATCTCTGGCCGATTGCGCTCCGAGGCCGGGGATACATGTGCAAGAAAGCAGTTCCATTGTGGCTCCATATTTTTTTCTATTACCTGCAATATTTGTTCAGGTAATAATTGGTCGGGATTAATGATCTTGCTCTTCTCTAAGCTGTAAAGCACTGCCTTCGTAAGTGGGTCGATCCCAAACGATATTGCTCCAATCGTTTCCGCGAGCCGATGAATCTTGTCGTCATCGTCCCTAATTGTAGTAACATTCGGAGAAAACGTACTTAGTTTTCCATCGGCAATTAAAAGTGCTCCATCAGTTAAGCACACAGCAATACCAATTGTCATTGGCGCTCCTATCTTTCAACATTCATGTGTTATCTTATAGCTGTTACAAAGTTTTAAGTACCGTAGACGAATTTTCTATAATGAAGCGACCCTAGAGGGTCGCGCTACGAAATACTATGAACTATGAACCATCCACCACAAACAAAATTGTCCTGCACCGTATGGTACAGGACAAATTTTATTCCCGGCAGCGATCTACTCTCCCACCCCGTTGCCAGGGCAGTACCATCGACGCGGAGAGGCTTAACTTCTGTGTTCGGAATGGGAACAGGTGTTTCCCCCTCGCCATAGCCACCGGAAAAATTTTCTATCGAAAATTGGTAGATAGTTCATGGTGATTAGTTCATCGTCCCACCACAACTCCACCAATTTCTCAAATTCTACAGGTCGTGGTTCAAGGTTCTTGGTTTTTTTAACCCTTAAACTCTTTAACCCTTAAACCTTTAAACAGTATTTAAAATAGAGAACAGGGGAGCTTCTTTTAGAAGTTTAAATTTATCGGATCAAGTCGCACGGCTGATTAGTATCGCTCAGCTGAAGTCCTTACGGACCTTACACCTGCGACCTATCAACCACGTAATCTACGTGGAGCCTTTAGTCTCCGACGAATCGGAGAGGGAGATCAAGTCTTGAGGGAGGCTTGGCGCTTATATGCATTCAGCGCTTATCCCGTCCGGACGTAGCTACCCAGCTATGCCTTTGGCAAAACAACTGGTACACCAGAGGTCCGTCCATCCCGGTCCTCTCGTACTAGGGATAGCTCCTCTCAAATCTCCTGCGCCCGCATCAGATAGGGACCGAACTGTCTCACGACGTTCTAAACCCAGCTCACGTACCGCTTTAATTGGCGAACAGCCAAACCCTTGGGACCTTCTACAGCCCCAGGATGCGATGAGCCGACATCGAGGTGCCAAACCCTCTCGTCGATGTGAACTCTCGGAGAGGATAAGCCTGTTATCCCCGGAGTACCTTTTATCCGTTGAGCGACGGCTCTCCCACGCAAAACCGCCGGATCACTAAGCCCTGCTTTCGCACCTGCT
>JALHSU010000251.1 GCA_022865345.1 Candidatus Zixiibacteriota bacterium | reverse complement strand
CCCTTCTTATCTCCTCTTGACTCATCCTGATCATGTCCTTTCCTGCCATAATATCCTCCTTTAAAGTAAGATATTGTGGCAATCTCAAAATAGGACATTTCTACTTTGCTAAAACAGGACATTATTATATTGCGATTACAGGACTTAGAGGACCAAAAAACAAATGACAGATTGAAGATGACAAATAAAAAGGTTCAAACGCTCAAAGGCAAAAGAAAGCCGTAGGCGGGGCTCCCAGCCCCGCAGTACTCGTGAATGAAATTGGAGTATAAAGCTTTAGCTTTATCTCTCTCGCTCTTTGTGGATGTTATCATCCACAAGATTGTAGCGTCGGGTTTTATGCCCGACGGTATTTCCCGCCAGGTCAGGGGACCTGGCGAGCACAAGAAAGAGCGAGGATGATAACATCCTCGCTGAGCAAAATGGAGCTATAGGGGCAGACCTGCGTGTCTGCCCTGCCCCAACGGGTTTAGTGCCTGTCGGGTCCCCTGACCCGACAGATCTTCCGTCAGGTCGGGGGACCTGGCGGGCAGAAGGTGTATTGGCAAACCTATCCGATAAACGGGTCCGGAGCAAAGCCCCCATAGGGTAGGAAAGGTTTGCACTCCATTCTTAGATATTAATATTTACAAACACCTGACCAGAATTTAGTGTAAATTTAAATAAATTTCGTCATTTTATATTTGACTTTAAAAATTTTTGATATATTTTGTTAATTTATTGTGAACGGCAGGTTTGAAGATAAAGGATTAAATTAAGGAGAATTTTAAAATGAAAAGATCACAACTCTGGCTTACCCTGATCACCGTTTTTCTGATCATCGCCTCGGTCTGGTATCTTTACCCCTCTTTGAGTCTGTGGAGCCTTTCTGATACTGAGAAGGCGCTTTTGAAAGAGAAAGATCCGTCAAAGCTTTTGAGCTTGGAGCAGAGAGGAATCAAGTTAGGTCTGGATTTAAAGGGCGGGATGCACGTGGTTTTGCAGGTGGACAAGACCAAGCTTAAACCTGAAGAGAGTAAAGATGCTGTGGAGCGTGCACTGGAGATCATCCGCAACCGGATAGACCAGTTCGGTGTGGCTGAGCCGCTTATCCAGAAACAGGGAGAAGACCGGATAATCGTAGAATTACCCGGACTCCAGGATGTGGAAAGAGCGCAAAATTTAATTGGCCAGACCGCTCAGTTAGAATTCAGGCTGCTGGAGACTCCCGAGAATACCAAAACGGTCATGGCAAAGATCGATGAGGTATTAACTCCAAAGAAAACAGAAGTAGAGACTTCCAAAGGTAAGGATACTACACAAGAGAAGAAGATAGCCAAAGACCTTTTCTCCAAGGAAGTTATTGATACCACAGTTCAGGAGGAAGAAGCAGGAGTAACGGATAAACCTTTCACTTCTCTTTTGGAGCTATCCGGCTCAGATTTCTTCCTGGTCGCCTTAGAGGATAAGCCCAAGATAGGCCAGTATCTCAAAGACCCCAAAATCTGGGAGCAGATTCCAGAGGATGATACCTTGGCCTGGGCAACTGGTGCAGAACCATACAAAGGAGTAGATTATCAGAAACTTTACCTGATAAAGAAAAAGGCAGAACTGTCTGGTAAATATCTGACAGATGCCCGGGAAGACTTCGACCAGTATCGCCGGCCCGAAGTCAGGTTCACTATGACTAAAGAAGGGGGCAGAAGGTTTGCCCAGCTTACCGGGGCAAATATCGATAAACCTTTAGGCATAGTGCTGGATGGAAGAGTTGAATCAGCCCCGATAATCCGGGCTAAAATCAGGGAGAGCGGGGTAATAGAGATGGGGAGCGGGGCTACCATAGAGAGCGCCCGGGATTTAGCAGTGGTCTTAAGAGCCGGTGCTCTTCCGGCTCCGGTTAAGATTATCGAGAACCGGGTAGTGGGTCCATCTTTAGGGCAAGATTCCATCAATAAAGGCGTTAAGGCAGCTATTATCGGGATCGGTGCGGTCTTATTGCTTATGGGTATATATTACAGATTATCAGGTATAATAGCTGATTTTGCCATGATTTTGAACTTGGTCTACCTTTTAGCAGCTCTGGCAGGTCTACATGCTACCCTGACCCTGCCAGGTATTGCAGGAATCATCCTGACCATGGGGATGTCAGTCGATTCCAATGTGCTTATTTTCGAGAGGATCAGGGAAGAATTGAGAACCGGCAAGACCATAAGGGCGTCGATCGATGCGGGTTATAAAAAAGCGCTCCTTACCATTATCGACTCCCATGTAACAACGCTGATAACAGCAGCAGTCCTTTTCCAATTCGGAACCGGTCCGATCAAAGGGTTCGCAGTTACTTTGAGTTTAGGAGTTATAATCAGCTTGTTCACAGCAGTAGTGGTCACCAGGCTGGTCTTCAACCTCAGAAAAAATTATCAGACTTTAAGCATTTAATTTTACGCAAAAGGAAAAAAACTATGATGGAGATACTCAAAAAAACCAATATCAACTTCGTGGGGATGAGGTATTATGCTTTTCTCTTCTCAGGAATCCTGGCCACCCTGGGGATAATCGCCTTCGTGTTCATATTTATGGGCAAGGCAAATCTGGGGATCGATTTCGCAGGCGGGACCATGATCCAGGGAAGTTTCGAGAAACCGATGAGCATAGGGCAGATAAGGAATGCGCTGGGACGGAACGGTTATGGGAATGCGGAGATAACTGAGCTTAAAGCCAGGGAGGTCCCTTATTTCTTCATGATCCGCCTGAAAAGCACGGCAGAGACCGGAAGCAAGGTATCAAACGAAGTCCTGGACGTCTTGAAAAAAGAGTTTCCAGATAACAATTTTCGAAAAGATTCTGTGGATGAGGTGGGACCAGCAGTGGGGAAGATCTTGCAACAGCAGGCTCGATTAGCAGTGTTGATTGCCCTGGCGGGGATTCTGGTCTACATCTGGATAAGGTTTGATTTCCGGTTCGGGGTAGCAGCTACCATAGCCACTTTTCATGACGTGCTGGCAGTTCTGGGGATAATGTTCATCTTGCACAAGGAGATCACTCTTCTGATCGTAACTGCTCTTCTAACCCTGGCTGGTTATTCCTTGACCGATACTGTGGTGGTGTATGACCGGATAAGGGAGAATTTAAAGGTCTTTCGTAAAAAGGGAGATTTTGCAGGCACCATAAATGCCAGCATCAATGAGATTCTAAACCGGACTCTTATGACCGGTGGAACTACCCTCCTGGCAGTCCTTTCAGTGTTCATTTTTGCCGGTGAGGTGGTGCATGATTTTGCTCTGGCACTGATTCTCGGAATTTTAGTAGGGACTTATTCCTCCTGGTTCGTGGCTGCCCCGATTGTTCTGGAATGGGAGAAGTGGTCGCCTAAGAGGTTTAAGTAGCAGACAGCATACAGCAGACAGGTAAAAAAAGTAGGGGCACGGCACGCCGTGCCCCTATAGGTTTTTTGATACTTGCTATTCTACGTTAGTGACTTGCAAGGGCAGGCCCTTGTGCCTGCCCTTTTATATTTGGTAGCCCCGCCTTGCCCTCAAGGCGGAGCTATTGATTCGTAGTGTCATCAGAACTAAAGCAATTTTCGTAGGGGAGGGGCTTGTACCTTTCGGTGGGCGATCACGAAGATCGCCCCTACGTTTTCTTTATCTCCTCAATTGCTCTCTCAGTCAATGCTGCCCGGTATGCAAGACCGCCCGATCCTGTTTTCAGCAAAAGCGGTTTCAAAGAAGAAAGCTCTTCCAGGCACATAAGTTTAGCCTCTTTTATCTCCCTGGTGTCAACCGGCTCGATTTTTCCTGAAAGATATCTGGCGGTGAATATATGCGAAGTCCAGATTACATCTTTTTGATTGTGTGAAAAGGTAACCTCAATTCTTAAAATATATCTCTGGAGTTTTATCTTCGCACCGGTCTCCTCATAAGCCTCCCTTAAAGCCACTTCCTCCAAGCTCTCTCCAGGCTTAACTCCTCCGCTGGGTGCCCTGTAAAGTCCTGGCGGATACCAGGGCTTGGAGATGACGATTACTTTTCCATCCTTGAAGATGAGTAGGGTCACATCCGAGTTTCTTCCATCTTCCATGCTCTCTTCCAGGTTTATAAATTCCCTGAGACTCAGAGAGAAAGACATCTTTAAGGATCTTGGTTTTCCGTATTTTCTTTCGATTCTGCTGAACTCTGTTTGCATTAGGAGTTTCTGTAGGGGCGTGGTTCTCACACCCTGTGTAGCTTATAATCCACGCCCCAGATCCGTCCTGGAAAGATTGTAGGGGGATGGAGTGCAAGAGCTTGCTCTTGCATTTCTTAAAAAGCATCAGCAAGCTGATGCGCTCCGATCCATGATATTCCCATCTTGCCCTTAAGATGTGGATGTTAAGGCTTCAGAATCGGGATTATCTCCTCCTGCAAGGACAATGTGGTTACTTCAATCTCTTTATCTTTTATGAAGACATTGATCTCGATTCTCACCCCGAACTCTTTCAGATAAATCCCCGGTTCAATTGAAAAACCAATTCCGGGGATGATTTCCCTTTCGTCCTTGGTCTCTAAGTTATCGATGTTGACGCCATTTCCGTGGTCTTCAGTTCCTAAACTGTGCCCGGTGCGGTGCGTGAAATTTGGTCCGTAACCTGTTTTCTGAATGTAATCCCTGCAGGCTTTGTCTACTTCCCAGCCTCTAACCTCTTCTCCTTTGGCCCATCTCCTTCTGAGATAATTCACTGCCTCATCCCTTGCACCTTTTACAATCTTGAATATTTTGTCATATTTTTCCGGGACTTTTTCTCCCACGTATCCAGTCCAGGTTATATCCGCATAGATGGATTTCTCTTTTTTCATCTTTCCCCAGATATCCAAAAGCACAAAATCGCCTGGACCTATTTTTTTCTTCTCTGTCTGGCTGGGTGTGTAATGGGGATTACCGCTGTTCTCATTTACCGCGCAAATTAAAGTCTCATCTGTTTCCATTCCGGATTCATTCATCCTTTTCTGAATGAATTGAGCTACCTCGTATTCATCTGTTGTCTTTTTCTCTCTTACTCTTTGAGCAATAAATTTGAAAGCCTCGTCTTTTATCTGCAGCAGGATTCTAACTGCCTCCTTATGAGAAAGATACTGCTTTTTATCCCAGCGGGCTTCGAAATACTGCACCAGATCAGCTGAGGAGATCACTTCCACTCCCAGACTTCTTATCAGCTCAATGGTACCGGCATCCACTCTGGATATATAGGGGATATTATTCTGAAAGGAGTATTCCATCGCCACAGTTTTGAGTCCAGACAGAAGCTCCTTTAACTTTTCTCTTTGCTCCTCCCAGCTTACATAGGGTATGATTTTACCCGGGACATCTTTGAAACCCTGCTCCTCGATTTTGTGGACTAAAGCCACCGGCTCTCCCTCTGCTTTGATCAGGTAATACCATCTTCTGGTCTTCAATCCTTTCAATCCGAGAAAATCAACTGCAATTGGATTTATCCCCCTGAAATCATATAAAAACCAGGCACGGATGTCATTTTGCTTTAGATATTTCTGAACCTGCACTACTTTGTTTTTCAAGTCAACCTCCCTTTCCTTTTGACTTAAGGTAAATTGAAAACTGAAAATGGAAAAAAGGAAAAGAAAAAAAACGATCTTGGTCTTCATCTTCACCTCACTTAATTTAGTAAACCCAAAGGTTTACATTCCAAAATTGTTCAGAGAACCGCGTAGGGATGTCCAATTGGACGCCCTCGGAAGGAGGATGGAGACCCCGCAGATCGGGATTTCGCAAAGCTCAACAAGCTTCACCCCTACGCGATATAAGACTTTAGCTTGCGATCAACAGTTGAGATACCTAACGCAGACATAAAGTCTGCGGCTACCAATTCTATATTACAAGGTAAACCTGAAGGTTTACACTCCAATAAAGCTCAAACCGGAATTATGCAGAGAAATTCCAAGATTCCTCTGGAGCTATTCTTGAATTGATGTTTTTCACCGCCAGGGATGAAGATCACATCCCCTTCCTTGAAAGGTATTTTCTTGTCTTCCCACAAGAGCGTTCCCTTGCCTTTTTTGATGAAGACCTCATGCTCCCATTTGTGGGAATGATAAGGGGTATATCCGCCGGCTTTAAGCTCAAATACCCGTAAGGCAAAATTGGGCGCGCCGTCATCTTTTTTTATTGCCCATCTTATTTTAACATCCTTTGATTGTGGATCATCAACTTTTTCGGCTTTGACATTCTTGTAATAGATTAGTTTCATATTTCTCCTCTTTACGTAAATTTTCACTAATATAAGATTGCAAGTTCAGGAAAACAACCTAAAATTTAGCTCTACACCGTCAGATTGCAAGCGCCTCAGCACAAGGGCAATGTTTGAAATTGTGTGTAAATTCTTTTGTTTGACAAAATGTGTTCCTTCCCAAGGGTTTTTAAGCCATCATTGGTTCGGTCTTTGATTCTGTGACCTGGTTAAATTTATCACTGGTGGAAAAGTATTGGGTGATGGAAACGATTCTTTCGGTTCTCCTTTCCCATTTTTTGTTAAAGTAGAGAAACTGGCTTAAAACGATTCTTTTACAGCTTTTAGTGTTCTGGAAGTATCCCATTACCTTCAGGCGTCGTCTTACTTCCTTAAAGCTTCGCTCAATCACGTTGGTGGTCCGGATGACTTTATGGAACTCAGGTGAAAACGCAAAGAAGGGGATAAGTCTATCAAAGTCCTTTTCCAAACATGCCACTGCCTTTGGTATCAGCTCACCCCAGCGTTCCCTCCACTGGCGAAAAAGTTTAGCTGCCACGCCAGAGGTCTGAGCATACATAATCCGGGCAGCTTCACTGGTACAGCTTTCCCGGTATCTTTTTAGGACAATACCTGGCGATATTGCGAAGCTTATGTACCCAGTCCGCCTTAGGCGGAGTGGGGAACTAAGGGATATACCTCATCTATAGCTGACCATAATCCAGGACAACCATCCATTATAATCAACTCCAGATTATATCCCACTAAACCCCTCACCTTTAAGTTCTCTAAAAATTAACGCCAGGTTCCCTTCCCTTCGGTGTGGGCCAGACGAAAGCTAATCCCGCCAAGGCGGGACTCCCGTCCCGACGAATACCATAAGCTACCAGTAGCCTATATCTTTTGACCTTTAACTCCATCCGAATCTTAACATCTAAACCGTCTAAGAACAAGAAGGCAAAATCATCCTCAATCGGCCTGTTCTCAAAAGCTCTAACCTCCCCATCCAAAGCTTTGGTAACCTGTGAAACATAACTGGCCGATACCCCCTCTCCACATAAACAGTCTAATATATCCCTCACCTTGCGCGTGGAGACCCCTCTCAAAAACATAGCCTTAATCCCCTCGTCCACTACTGGCTGAACCCGCTTATACCGCTCAAAACATTCCGGCTGATACCCCCCAACCCTATCCCGGGGCACCTCCAAATCAATCGGACCAACCGAAGTCAAAAGAGTACGAGCCCTATACCCATTCCGATAACCCTCTCGCACTGGCGTCCGCTCATAGCGACGAGCACTTACATGCTCATACAAGTCTAATGCCATGATCTCCTCAAAGGTCTGCTTCACTAAATACCTGCATCCAAGATTAAAATGAACCTCATCACCGCCTGTAGCGGGATACCGCTAAAAGCGGTAAACATCTTCTTGACTTCCTTTAAGTCTATCACTAAACTGTGCCTCGAAAAGTCAAGTTGCTTTACTGACATCAGGTGTCTCCTCTCCTTTTAAGGTTCTCTTCAATTCAAGGAAGGATACACCTTTTGTCTTTCCCAAACAACCAAATCTACACACTAATATTTACATTACCTAACTATCCCGATTAATCGGGACTGACATCTTTAATTTGCGTTGACATATTGATTATATTAATTGACAAACTCCCTACGGAGGCGTATTATTTATCTAAATTGGGAATGGGTTAATTCACAGCTGATGGAACAGATTAAGCTGATTGTCTGAGCGGATTATCTGCTTAATCCTAATAATCAGCTGTGAGCTATTATTAAAAGCAGCGGAGGTCTTCAGACCTCCAGACTAAAAAAGAGGAATGGGCTTATGAAAAAAATAATCTTTATCTGGGTTTTGAGCTTAGTTCTTTTATCCTCGGTTTCGGTTAGTGCTCAAACTGTTTCTAAGGATACTTCTCAGGTTGCTCAAGATATTTTGAAACTGAAAGCACAGAATGATACTTTGAAAATGGGATTTGAGAAAGTAAAAAAGGAAGGCTACGAAAAGGCAATTGAAGGTGCTAACAGAAGCATTTCTCTATCGAACTTAGTCATTGGTATAGTAGCTTTACTTGTAGGGTTAGTTGCTATTTTTGGATTTTTGAGAATCAGAGAATTAAAGGCGGATTACAAAGAAACAAAAGCAGAGCTTAAAAAAGGTTTTGAAGAAGATTTAGAAAGAGTAAAGGAATATAAGAAAGATATTAAGGAAATATGTGAAGAGTTAAAAGGAAGCCGACAAGTTGCAGCACAGGAGATTGCCGAAATAAAAAAAATTCAAGGAGATTATGAAGGAACAGCAAAAAGATATTCCTCCTGATTTTTCAAAAGATGTTTCCGAGTTAGCAAAAAAGGACTCAAAAACTGCTATTGAGGATTACGAAAGAATAATGAATAGGATTTTTGATGAAGAGATTTACCGAACAATGGCTTATAATTATTATCTTGAGAAAAAATATGATGAGTCTACTCTCGAGATTAAGAAAGCTTTAAAATTAAATCCTGACAACTTTGCTGCTTATTATAACTGGGGTGTGAACTCAGGTAAATTAGGCAGGTATGAGGAGTCGATAGAGAAGTATAGGAAGGCGACCGAGTTGAATCCTGATTATGGAAAGGCTTGGTATAATATTGCTTGTGCTTATTCATTACAAAATATGAAAATGGAAGCATTGGAAAATCTAAAGAAAGCGATTGAGCTTGACCCTAATTATAAAGAAAAAGCAAAGAAAGATGAGGATTTCAAGAATTTGTGGCAGGATGAGGATTTTAAGAAGTTGGTAGAGTGAGGGAATTCACAGCTGATGGAGCGGATTAAGCGGATTTTTTGAGCAGATCCACCATTGTCTGTCATTCTGAGTCCCCGTAGGGGACGAAGAATCTACGTCTGTTAAATG
>JALHSU010000250.1 GCA_022865345.1 Candidatus Zixiibacteriota bacterium | reverse complement strand
TGGCACTGGGTTTGATCCTTTTGGTCAGGTACTTTATTTCTGGATAAGAAGAGTAATCCGGATAATAGTTCAGCTTCTGGGTTCGGTAGTTGAAGGAAAACTGGGTGGACAAAGAGGCGAAGAGCTTAATGTTCAAATTCAGATTAAAACTATGCTCAGGCTGAAACCGGGCTTTCCTCTTCAGTTCCTCAAATCTCTTTTCTCCGGTGAAGTAATCGTCATAAACTAATTCCTTTTTTATCTCCTCTCCTCGATTAAAAGAATAATTCAGGTCAACATCTATATCTTCCTTTAAATTATAACCCAGCTGAAACTCTGTGCCCCAGGAATTGAAGCGGTCCAGATTAAAAGGCTGCCATAAGCCGTTTTCACCCAGGGGCTGCCAGGAGATTAGATTTTTCACCTGGCGTGAGAATAAAGAAATCTGGCAGGAGAGCTTCCGGGCACTATAAGATAATCCAGTTTCAAAACTCTGTCCTTTTTCCGGCTTCAGGTCTTCATTCCCGCCATCCGGCCAGTACAGGTCGTTAAAGGTGGGGGCTCTGTAGGCTCTGCCGTAATTTAGTTTCAGAGACAGGTTTTCCCTCAGATGATAGATTGCGCCTAAATTCGGGGAGAAAGATTTTTCAAAATTGCTGGGCAGGTCAACTCTGGCACCAGCCTGAAAAGTGAATTTACCTTTGTTCAAGGAGGAGTTTCCCCATAGTCCAAAAATACTTGAACCAGGATTCCAGGAAGAAACCAGATTAGTCCCGGATGAAGTAAAATGAGAGTTTTTCTCAGCCTCAAAAAGGTCAGAAGAGAAATCGCCTCCGAGAACCAGTCGGTTTTCTTTTTGAAACGAGAATGAATACTGGATGAATCCTCCCAAGCTCCTGGCTAAATAAGAATATTCCTCATCCACTTCCCCAAGAAAATCATATTTAGTGGAATAATCCAGATGCCTGCGGTCAAAAAAGAGCCTGGTTGAAAGCTCCTCTTTAGCATCCTCAGAGCGGAAATTGAAGTTCAAATCAGCGGAGAAGTTCTTATCCGCCTGTTTATCAAAAAGGGAAGAGACACTGGAATTGCCGTATTTCGGGATGCTCAAAGGGTCGGGTACTGGTCCGGGTAAACCTAAATCGTCAGTCTGAGCAAGGAGGTAGAGTTTCAGGTCAGCCTGAGAAGATATCTGATAGAAAAGAGTCGAGTGGAAAAATAATGAAGAATAAGCTGAATTCTCCCTTTCGCCTTCAGACTGCTTTTTTCCCAGACCTGATTCAAGCCTTAAATTTTTTATCCCGGAGCTGAATTTCAGAGAGTAAAGCCTGGTTTTCCTGTCTCCAAAAAGAATAGAGGATGAGGCCTTTATCTGGCTGGTCGAGGGAAAAGAGGGGATCAGATTCACTACTCCGCCTAAGGCATTAGCACCATATAAAGAAGAAAGAGGACCATGAACTACCTCCACTTTATCCAGGTTTTCCAATGGCAGGTCGCTTAAGTTAAAAATCCCGTTAGCCATATAGTTTAATTTTCTCCCTTCTAAAAGAAACAGAACCTGGGAGGAGGAAGAGCCCCTGAGACTAAAAGTCTGCACCTGGCCTAATTCGCCTGAGGATTTCATCTCTCCGTTAGAGAAGTTCTTCAAGACCTCACCTAAAGTGAGAAGATTGAAATTCTTCAGCCTGGAAGAGACGAGCTGGGTAGAATAAGACGTGACATTTCTGAGATGCTCTGGATAACGCGTGGCGGTGACGATTACCGGCTCAAGCTGATAAATTTTCTCACCGGCGTCTGACTCGGACGTCTGGTCTGCCTTTACGCACATTGGCAGAAGCAGAAGTAGGCTGAGAAGGATGGTTTTTTTCATCTTTACCTCCTTAATTAAAGGTTCAAACGCTTAAATGCTCAAAGGTTTAAAAGCTCGCGTAGCCGAGCCTTCAAGGCTCGGCGCAGAGGTTTATCCCGCAAAATGCGGGACTGCTACGCTATATAAGGTTCAAACGGTCAACAGCTAACCGCAAATCGCGTAATGAAAAAAAATCCCAGCTTTCGCGGTGAAGCTGGGTCAATCTTTATCTCCCTTTCAAACTCTTCCCGCGAAGAGCAATTATCCTTGATCTTAGGGGCAGTTCATGTCCAATTGGATCCACTTGGAAATTACCCCTATCTAAGGGACTTGAACCTGTCAGGTTTCCTGACTTTGCGGCTTCAAGCCTACCGGCTTTACCTTCCCCTTTCGGGTGGCTCAAAAAAGCTTTCGTAGCCGCTTACAGTAGCGGGGCTGTGACGGATTTTCACCGCCTTCCCTGAAAGATTCATTACCTTTATAAAATAATTTTAAAGGATTGTCAAGGATTTTTTTCAAAAAAGGTGTCAATGCAAATATAAAATGTTGTAGCGGAAGCTTCTGGCACCACCCCCAAACAAGTTTGGGGGTGCCACTCTGCAACCCTTGAAAACTTTTTCCAGTCAGGTTGCCAACAAACAAAATAGTCCGCTCGTAAATAGGTTACTATAAGGCGAAGAAGACAATTTTAGTATTCTTTGAAACTTTAACAGGGAAGGGTATATGTTCCAAGCAAAAAGGTTTTTGCTTAGCGCGGCATTGGTCTTTCTGTTCCTCAGCATTTCTCTAAGAGGGGAGAGCTCAACCAGTGCCCTCAAGACCGTCTCGGTAGTCGATTTTGCTTTCGTCCCACCAGCTGATACTATATTAGTAGGTGACAGCATCCTTTGGATCAATAACGGCGGGTTTCCTCATACTTCGACCAGCGACTCAGGCGTGTGGGATTCGGATTCGCTTCACTCTCAGTCATTTACTTTTCAATTTAACATCCCCGGTTCTTATCCCTACGCATGTCAATACCACCCATTCACTATGACTGGTACCATTGTGGTTAAGCCCACCCAGCTTCATAATGTCTCAATTGTCGACTTTGCCTTCAGCCCGCAGGTGGATACCATCACCGCAGGTGATAGCGTTCAGTGGACCAATAACGGCGCGTTCACTCACACTTCCACAAGTAATACGCTCATCTGGAATTCAGGGAATCTGGCACCAGGACAATCGTTCACTGTTCAGTACAACACCCCTGGCTCTTTTCCTTATCACTGCGCGATCCATCTATCTATGACCGCAACAATTGTGGTCAAACCTGCAGCAGTTCACACGGTCTCTATAATCGACTTCGCCTTTGTTCCCCAGACTGACACCATAACCGCGGCAGATAACGTCCGCTGGGTCAATAACAGGGCTGTATTTCACACCACGACCAGCAATACAAGTGTGTGGAACTCTGGAACCCTGAGTCCGGGACCTTCTTCTTTTACCCGTCAGTTTAACACCTCAGGTTCATTTCCTTATCAGTGCAAGTTCCATCCGAGCATGACCGGAACAATTCTGGTAAGAAAACGCGGGGACGCTAACGGTGATAGCAAGATAACGGTTTCAGACGTGGTTTATCTGGTCAACTATCTATTTAAAGGAGGACCTCCTCCCAATCCTTTACTGACCGGAGACGCTAATTGCGATACTAAAGTGACGGTTAGCGATGTGGTTTATCTGGTCAACTATCTTTTCAAAGGTGGACCGCCTCCGTGCTGAGCGAAGCGAAATCCCGCCAAAGGGCGGGACTGAAGAGAGTTTGGCGTTTGAAGTTTGTTCGTTTGTTCGAGTGGAGTAAGGGTTCATCCACCAGAGGCGGATTGAACCCCTATATGTAGATTTTTCTTGACAATTTAAAGATAAAAGAATTAAATTTAAGAAAAATTATAAACTTTATCAGAGGAGGAGATATGCTTTTAGTGAAAAGATTTTACCTGAGCGTTCTTTTAATTGTGCTGCTGATAGGTATCTGCCTGGGAGGTCAGGCTCTGGCAAAGACCGAGCAGATCTCTATCGTCGATTTTGCCTTTTCTCCGCAGTTTGATACCATATCAGTGAATGACAGCGTTCGCTGGACCAATAATGGAAGCTTCAACCACACCTCAACCAGCGATACCCGCATATGGTCCTCTGGGATTCTGTTGAACGGGCAGTCATACGTGCGTCAGTTCACCACGGTCGGAAGTTTTGCTTATCAATGCTCGCTTCATACTTTTATGACCGGGGTAATAGTAGTCAAATCCACGGGAATCGAGGACGAGAACTCGTCTGAAACCCCCAGTAAGTATTCTTTGAACCAGAATTTTCCCAACCCGTTCAACTCCTCTACCAGGATAAGTTTTTATTTGCCGAAGAGCGGGAATGTAAAATTAGAGGTGTATAATATTCTGGGCCAGAAGATAAGGACTTTGTTAGAAAAAGTAGAGGAGCCGGGACCGAAGACCCTTTTCTGGGATGGGACAGACGATAGGGGATTGAATGTCCCAACAGGCATATATTTCTACCGTCTGACTGCACAGGATTTTGTGGATACTAAGAAGATGGTTTATCTGAAGTAGAACGATAAGATTCACAGCTGATTGAACGGGTTAAGCGGATTTGAAAAGCAGATGTAGGGGTGAGGTTCCCTCGTCCCAAGATTTCTCCTGCTTCACCCTCAAACAAGTTTAAGGGTGTCACTCAGTCGTTCCCCCACAAAAAAGAAAACTTAGACCCAGGTTGCCCTCAACCTGGGTCTAAGTTTTCACCGTCGGGTCAGTCCGCCTGCGGCGGACGACTGGCACACAGAAGTAGAGACGCATGGCGATGCGTCTCTACAAAAAAAATCACCCCACCTTGAGGCAAGGTGGGGCTAAAAGTTAGTCATCTACAGATTGCTTCGTCGTCTATCGGACCCCTCGCAATGACAGCCAATCATTCGGCGCATGCAAAAGTGTAGGGGCACGGCATGCCGTGCCCCTACCAAAATACTTTCTTATCCCATATTCTCGATAATCCCAGTTCCGAACTCTGAGGTTTTGACTTTGGTGGCGCCTTCCATTAATCTTTCCAGGTCGTAGGTAACTCGCTTCTGTTTAATGGTCTCCTGAATTCCTTTATAAATTAACTCGGCTGCTTCTCTCCAGCCCATATACTCTAACATCATACATCCTGACAGAATCACTGAGGTGGGGTTAATCATGTCTTTATCCGTATACTTAGGCGCAGTGCCGTGAGTGGCTTCGAATAATGCCACGAAATCACCAATGTTGGCGCCGGGTGCCATTCCCAGGCCTCCTATCTGAGCAGCGCAGGCATCAGAAAGATAATCACCGTTCAAATTCGGAGTTGCCACAACTTCGTACTCATCTGCCCGGGTCAAAATCTGCTGGAACATGCTGTCTGCAATCCGGTCCTTGATCACAATCTTGCCTGGAGGGACCTGCCAGTTATAATCTTTTTCCAGCTCAGCTTCGGTGATCACTTTATCGCGAAATTCTTTCAAAGCCACATCATAACCCCATTCCCTGAATGCTCCCTCAGTATATTTCATAATATTCCCCTTATGCACCAGGGTAACCGATTTGCGATTATTCTCTATGGCATATCTGATCGCTTTACGCACTAACCTTTTGGTTCCGGTCACGCTGATCGGCTTGATTCCGATGCCCGAATCTGAGCGGATCTTGGTTTTCATCGTCTTGTTCAGCCAGGTGATGACTTTTTTTACTTCTTTGGTGCCCTTTTGCCACTCTATCCCGGCATAAACGTCCTCAGTATTCTCCCTGAAGATGATGATCTTCATATTTTCCGGATGCTTAACCGGAGAGGGGACACCCTCGAAATATCTTAAGGGGCGAACGCAGGCATAAAGGTTCAAAACCTGTCTTAAGGTCACGTTCAAGCTTCTGAACCCTCCACCAATAGGAGTGGTCAGAGGTCCCTTTAAAGCCACGATATAATGTTTTATCGCCTTCAGGGTATCCTGAGGAAGAAGCTCGCCATATTTTGCCTGGGCTTTTTCTCCGGCATAAACGTCGAACCAGACTATTTTCCTTTTTCCGTCGAATGCCTTCTGTACGGCGGCATCTAAAACCCGTCGGGAGGCTTTCAGAATGTCCCTGCCCACGCCATCCCCTTCGATAACCGGGATGATCGGGCTTTCAGGCACCTGGAGTTTATCCTTTACGATTTCGATTTTTTCACCCTCAGCCGGCGGGGTGATCTTATTGAACTTTACCATCCTTATTCCTTCCTTTCTTTTAAAATGGAATTGTTTCAAGGTCGAATAAATTAACGATTGAGGTTTTTCAATCTAATTTAAAATCCCCATGTTTTTGAATATGGTCGATCAGTCCCCCATCATTCAAAATATGAATCATTGCTTTGGGCAGAGGTGCAAAAGTTAGGGTAACACCATTAGTCAAATCCTTTACCTGGCCTTTTTCCAAATCCACTTCGAGTTCATCATTAGCGGAGATTTTGTCAGTATCGCAGATTAGAGCCGGAAGACCCACGTTGATGGAGTTGCGGTAAAAAATGCGCGCAAAAGATTTTGCCAATACTGCTGATACTCCAGCCAATTTGATAATGGTAGGAGCGTGTTCTCTGGAAGAGCCTAATCCGAAATTCTCACCCCCGACAACGAAATCGCCTTTTTGTACTTTGCTGGCAAAGGTGGTGTCAGCATCCTCCAACACGTGCTTTGCCATTTCCGGCAGGTTGGAACGCAGATGAAAATATCTTCCCGGAGCGATTAAGTCTGTGGAGATGTCATCTCCGAATTTGAATACCTTTCCTTTTAAGATCATAGATACCTCTTTTCACATTTGTAGGGGCGTATTGCAATAGGCCCCTACACTTTTTCGGAGACGCATTCGATGCGTCTCTACTTTTATTTTCTTTTCCTTTTTGCTACCTTTACTTTTTTGCCTTTGGGTTTCTTTTTAGCTATGAATTCCCTGGGGTCAACTATCTCTCCGGCAACTGCCGCAGCAACTGCTGTGGCGGGTGAAGACAAATAGATGAAAGCATCCGGATTTCCCATTCTCCCTTTGAAATTCCGGTTCTGGGTGGAGATGCAGTTTTCCCCATCTCCTAAAATCCCCTCGTGCACGCCTACGCAGGGCCCGCAGCCCGGAGCTAAGATTGAGGCTCCGAATTCCACTAATTGCTTGATATATCCCTTGCTCATCGCCTCCAGGAAAACAGATTTTGACGCAGGCACAACTATGAACCTGGTTTTTGGATTTTTCTTTCTCCCTTTGATTATCTGGCAGGCGATCTCGATATCCTCCAATCTTCCATTGGTGCAGGTTCCTAAGAAAACCTGGTCTATCTTTATTCCTAGGGATTCGTTGATCGGCTTGGTATTGTCTACTGTATGAGGAAAAGAAACAGTTGGTGCGAGTCTGGAGGCATCGATTTTTATGACCTTCTCGAAAACCGCGTCCTCGTCACCTCTAAGCTCTTTGTATTTGCTCACCCTTCCCCATTTCTGCAGGAATTCTTTAGTCTTCTTGTCAGACTGGATCAAACCAGCTTTTGCACCAGATTCTATTGCCATATTTGATAAGGTCATCCGGCTGGAGATCGACATATTATCAATAGTATCACCGGTGAACTCCAGGGATTTATAAGTTGCACCATCTGCGCCGATAAGACCGATTAAATACAAAATCAAATCCTTGGAATAAACCCCGGGCTGGAAATCTCCAGTTACCTCGATTCTAAAAGTCTCAGGAACCCTGAGCCAGGTTTTACCCAGAGCGATTCCAATCGCCACGTCAGTTGAACCCATGCCGGTCGAGAAGGCTGCCATAGCGCCGCCAGTGCAGGTGTGAGAGTCAGCTCCGATGAGGATTTCACCCGGATTGAGATATTGCTCAAAAATTACCTGGTGACAGATGCCCATTCCAACGTCTGAGACCTGACAGCCAGTCTTCTCGGCAAATTTCCGGATAGTCATATGGTCATTGGAAAGCTCTTTCCGAGGAGAAGGTGCGGCATGGTCCAAAAATAAAACCGTCCTTTTGGGATTGGCTGCTTTTTCCAAATTTATCTTCTGCAGTTGTCTTATGGCTAAAGGAGCAGTGCCATCCTGCATCAGACATACATCCACCGATACTACGACTATCTCGCCGGCTGATACCTCTTTGCCCGCATGTTTTCCGATGATTTTCTCGGCTAAGGTTTTACCCATTTTGTTCCTCGCTTTTAGGTATTGGCTATTTGCTATTCGATAAGAACTCAAACTTTTTTTCAGCTCCGCTATAGCGGAGCCCTACGATTTTTTTTTTCGTAGGGCAATCCCTCAGGGTTGCTTTCTCTTTAAGATATAAATTAAGAGAAAAATTTCACAAAGTCAACTTTTTTTGGAGGATTTTTTGAGATGGAATATAAACCTTCAGGTTTATTCTTACGTAGGGGCGGAGTTTATCTCCGCCCAATGGGAGGGGTGGAGACAAGCTCCACCCCTACGCGACTTCCTACACCCTCAAAACAAGTTTGAGGGCACACCACCCATTGTTTGGGATGAGCTTGTAGCGCGACCCTTTTCCTATTAACGGATCCGTAGGACAGGGTCGCATTGCCCTACGGGCGCTACTTCCTACGACCTATAACCTGTCAGGGCGAGTCAGCCTCCGGCGAATCGCCCCTACATCTCGCAAAAGGGGAGAGAGGAACCTGTATGCTGTTTACTATCTACTGTCTACTTATTTATTATGTTCTGCTTTATCCACTCGGTAGTAACCGACTTCGGTCTTTCGATTGGAAGACCCAGAGCCCTGTCCCACACCAGTTGTGCCAAAACACCCATAGCACGGGAAACTCCGAAGAGCACAGTATAGAAATCATATTCCCTGACACCATAATACCACTGCAGAACCCCTGAGTGTGCATCCACGTTAGGCCAGGGGTTTTTGGCTTTGCCGTGCTTGGTCAGAATGTCTGGTGCTACCTCATAAATCATACTGACTAACTTGAAATGCTCGTCCTCAGGCATATGCTTCAAAGCAAATTCCCTCTGGGCGACGTATCTGGGGTCAGTTTTTCTTAAAACCGCATGCCCATATCCGGGTATAACCTGTCCGCTGTTTAAAGTATCCCACAAAGCTTTGGAAAGCTCATCTTTGCTGGGAAGTTTTCCGCCCAGCTTTTTCATCAGGTTCTGAATCCAATGTAACACTTCCTGATTAGCCAGACCGTGCAGAGGACCAGCCAAACCGTCCATTCCAGCAGAAAGTGAATAGTAAGGATCAGAAAGAGCTGAGCCAACTAAATGAGTGGTATGCGCGCTGACGTTTCCTCCTTCATGGTCGCAGTGCAACACCAGATATAACCTCATCAATTCAGAATACTCAGGATTATCGATTCCCATCATATGAGCGAAATTTGCCCCCCAGTCCAAAGCCTTTTTTCCCCGGACTCTCTTTCCATCCTTATAAGTCCGTCGGTAAATAAAAGCCGCGATCGCAGGGAGCTGTGCCAGAAGGTTCATCGTGTCCTCGTAGGTGGGTTCCCAGTACTGGGTTTTTGGCAGACCTTCCTCATATTTCTTAGAGAAAAGGGAATAAGGCTGAAGCGCAAGGATGCCGATGGAAAACTGGGTCATAGGATGCATATTCTTCGGCAGTGCGTTCAGGGTTTTCCAGACCTCCTTGGGAACTTCGCTTCTGGCCTGCCATTCTTTGGTTACTTCCCTGACATCCTTTTTTGAAGGAAGCTCACCAGTTAAAAGGAGCCAGAAAATCCCTTCTGGCAAAGGTTCCTCTCCTTCTTTTGCCTTGGGAAGTTTTTCCCTGACTTCAGGTATGCTGTACCCTCTGAACCTGATTCCCTCCATAGGGTCCAAAAGGGAAGTTTCCCAAACCATACACTTAATGTCCCTCATCCCGCCATAGGCCTGGCTCACGGTTGCCTGGGAAATAACTTTTTCCCCATGCTCTTTCAGGATGGCCTTAACCTGTCCCTGCATCTCAGTGATCTTTTTGGTCAGCAACTCTTTTAAGGGCATATCTCTTCCTCCTCTATAACTAAGGTGAATTTTTTTAATGGGTTTCTTCGGGTCTTCCTTGCAGGGCTAAGAATTGGTAGCCGCAGACTTTAGTCTGCGTCAGGATGCTTCAATTACTGATACGCAAGCTGAAGCTTGCGGCTACCTTCTTCGACAACAGTCTC
This sequence comes from Candidatus Zixiibacteriota bacterium, assembly GCA_022865345.1. Classification (NCBI taxonomy): domain Bacteria; kingdom Pseudomonadati; phylum Candidatus Zixiibacteriota; species Candidatus Zixiibacteriota bacterium. The sequence continues at coordinate 16,053 of JALHSU010000250.1, read as the reverse complement.
TTAGGGTTCACCCTCCAGGGTTTCCTTACTTAATAACGATCTCGCCGATTTGTGCCACAAGTCAAATCAACTTGTGAAATTTTTCACTATAAGATACTATAAAAAAAAGAACCTGTCAACTCTTTTTGCCAAAAAAGAAATCGATTTCTATTTTAGCATTCTCGTTTGAATCTGAGGCGTGGACCGAATTATGGCAGATGTCCAGACCAAAATCTGCCCGGATGGTTCCTTTTTCCGCTTTTCTCGGATCAGTGGCGCCGATAAGCTCACGCAGTCTTTCCACTGCTTTTTCCCTTTTCAGATGGGTCACCACGATCTTGCCTGAGGAAATGTAGTCAACCAATTCCTGATAGAAGGGTTTTCCCTTATGCACCTGATAGAATCTGCCCCCTTCCTCTGGAGAAACTTTTATCATCTTAAGCCCTTCTATCCTGAAACCATCTTTTTCTGCTCTCCGTAAAATCTCGCCGATCAAATCCCGATTTACTGCATCCGGCTTAATAATCAAAAGAGTTTGTTCCAAAGATCCTCCTTTTTAAACTGCTGCTCCTGCTGGATGTTATCATCCAGCAGAAGGACAGACGGATGATAACATCCGCCCGGGAGCTGACCGGTATATATCTCTAAACTCTTGCGGCCTGAGGTTTTTTCCTGCTCCTCTTTTCTTTTCTGGCTAAGTCAAACCCTAACTCTGCTGCTCTCAGGTTCAGATCCAGCATGGCTTTGGGTGATTTCCCTTTGATCGCTTCAATTATAGATTCCTTTGAGACTATTTTGGTCAAGGAGACGATGGCTCCCAGGGCAATAATATTCGCCACCACCGGTGTGCCAAGGTTCTCCCTGGCAGTTCTGGTGAAGGGTAAACTGATCACCTCTCTGGCAGGGGGCTGGTCGACCAGGTCTGAATCGACCAAGAGTATACTTTCATCTTTCAAATTGAGACAATAAGTGTCGCAAGCCTCCTGGGTCAATGCCAAAAGCAGGTCCAGTTTCAGAGCCTTGGGATAATATATGTCTCCTGAGCTGAAAACAATGTCTGAGCGGCTGGCTCCGCCTCTTGCTTCTGGTCCGTAACTCTGGGTTTGAGAAATATTCTTCCCCTCGTAGATCCCCAAAGCCTCAGAAAGGATAGTGCCGGCGAAAACCAACCCCTGACCTCCGGATCCGGAGAGCCTCATATCATAACGATCCTCGTGCTCAGCATCCATTCTTCTGGTTTTCATTTCTTACCCTCAGAATCCTCTGGAGGGACTTGAAACTGGGCTATCACCTTGTCATACTCCTCGCAATATTCCGGGAAATCCACATCCCACATAGTCCCAATAAGAAACTTGTCTTTCAGTTTTTCCGGCGGTAGTTTGGCAGCGGCTTGTATCGGTATAGCGTGCTCTTTCTGCCACTCCATCATCTTGACTGCGGTCCCTTCCTTATTTAACCTTCCGTAGAAGGTGTGGCAGTGGCTGATGACCTCCACTAAGGAGAACCCTTTTTTCAGAATCGCCTGCTGGACAAGTTTCTCCAGTAAGGTCACATGATAAACCGTTCCTCTTGCCACGAAAGTAGCGCCAGCAGATTTAGCTAAACTGCAGATGTCAAAATCTCTTTCACGGTTTCCATAAGGAGCAGTTGTTCCGAGTTTCATAAAAGGAGTAGTGGGGGAATACTGCCCTCCAGTCATCCCGTAAGTGCTATTATTTATCAGAATAGTTGTGATATCTATATTTCTTCTGCAGGTATGAATAAAATGGTTCCCCCCTATAGCCAGCCCGTCCCCATCCCCGGTTATCACTATGACCTTCAGCTTCGGGTTAGCTAATTTCACTCCAGTTGCAAATGCTAAAGCCCTTCCATGAGTAGTATGCAGGGTATTGAAATCCACATAAACCGGCATACGGCTGGAACAGCCGATCCCGGATATCATGGCGACATCGTTGCGGTCTAATTTCAAATTATCTATTGCCCGGATGATGGCACCTAAGGCTATGCCAATTCCACATCCGGCACACCAGACATTCGGAAACTTCTTCTTGGCGCGTAAATAGGAATGGGTTTCTGCTGCTATTATCTCCATTTTCTTATCTTACCTCCCTGATCTTGGCAAAAATCTGTTCCGGGGTCAAAATATCCCCATCGAACCTGTTCAAGGCGTAAATTTTGGTTTTTCCGCAGTTGGTTCGCATAACCTCGCCGAGCAACTGACCCTGGTTCAGTTCAGCCACGATTATCGCCTCTAACTGCTCTGACATCTGCTCCATATAAATGTCCGGGAAGGGCCAGATGGTCAATGGCTGGATCAAGCCAACCCTGATCCTTTTGTGCTGAGCCATCCTGATCGCCTGCCTGGCTGCGCGGGCAACTATCCCGTAAGCGAAAACCGCAATGGTGGCATCCTCCATGAACTCCTCTTCCACCCTCACGATATCATTCACGTTGCTAGTAATCTTTTTCTCTAATTTATTCAGTTTAGCCTCTATCTCCTCAGGTTTTGACGTTGGGAACCCCAGAGGGTCATGAGTCAACCCGGTTATATTATACCTGTAACCTTCTCCGAAACTTGCCATCGGGGAGACGAAATGGGGATTGATCTCAAAATGCTGGTACCATTCAGGCGGCACCGTCGGTTTCATTCGGTTGAAAACTTTTATCTCGTCAGGCTCTGGCAGAACCACTTTTTCCCGCATATGGCCCAAGACCTCATCCATAAGCAGGATTACCGGGGTTCTGTATTTCTCGGCTAAATTAAAAGCCCTTATAGTCAAGCTAAAACACTCCCTGACTGAAGACGGGGCTAAAGCGATAGCATGATAATCCCCGTGAGTTCCCCATCTTGCCTGCATCGTGTCCGACTGCGAAACCTTGGTCGGCAGCCCGGTAGAGGGACCTCCTCTTTGCACGTCTACGATCACACAGGGGACTTCTGCCATATAGGCATAGCCGATATTCTCCTGCATAAGGGAAAAACCCGGACCAGACGTGGCAGTCATCGCTTTTGCGCCGGCGATTGATGCTCCAATTACCGCCGCAATACTGGCTATCTCATCCTCCATCTGAATGAACTTGCCACCCCTGCGGGGGAGGTTTCGGGCTAAATATTCAGCTATCTCAGTAGAAGGAGTTATTGGATACCCGGCGAAGAAATTAGCTCCAGCAACTAAAGCCCCTTCAGCACAGGCTTCGTTCCCCTGGAGAATTCTTGCCTTTTTATTCTGTTCCATTCTAAATCCTCAAGATTTTCAAGACTTTTCTTCCTTAGCCTCTTTTGGCCTTACAGTTATGGCGAAATCCGGACATCTTAACTCACACAGCCGGCACTGGGTGCATTTATCCGGTATCAAAACAGGAAGCCCGTCTTTATCTGCCACTAAGGCTCCGGTTGGGCAAAAGGCAATACAGATATTACACCTTTTGCACCAGGCTTCAAAAATGTGGACTTTTCCAAAGTCCTCTTTTGGCTCTTTTTTGGCTTCTTTCACAGCCTCAGTCTTCTTTATCTCTTCAGCCAAGTTTCTCATTTCCTCCTTATTTGAATACGCAAAACCCAAAAAAATCTTGACTTTTTCAGGTATATATGATAAACTGTAATAAAAGTCAAGGTCATTTTTGATGAAGCCGGTTAACTTCAAATTCAGATACAAGCTCAATACTATTATCGGTGGAGAGGCGCATAACTTTTGTTACCAGTGCGGTGCCTGCGTGGGAGATTGCCCTGCAGCCTTGTACTCACCTGATTTTAATCCCAGAAACATACTTCTAAGAGCTCTTTTGGGCGATGAGGAATCTTTGGTCGGTCCTGATTCGGTTATCTGGGACTGCACCAACTGTAACACCTGTTACGAGCGGTGTCCTCAGGCAGTCAGACCAGTCGAAGTGATAATCGCGCTCAAGAATATCTCCTTTGAAAAGGGAACCAATCCACCGGGAGTAAAGTCCATCTTAGATTCGGTCAAGGAATCAGGCAGAACAGTGAAAACCAGCTCACTTTCTGATAGAAGAAGAAAGGAGTTGGGTCTGAAGGAGATAAGTATAGTTCCACTGGAAGAGCTGAAGAAATTGCTTGAATGACTTAGCGATTCGCTATTAGCTATTGGCTTTTAGCGAAAAGCGAAAACCTAATCGCGAAAACCAAAATGAAATATGCTCCTTTTTTCGGCTGTATGATCTCGGTGAAATATCCGCAGATGGAAGCCTCTGTCCGAAAGACCATGGCTAATTTGGGGATGGAGTTGGTTGATCTGCAGGGGTTCTCATGCTGTCCTGATCCGATATATTTCAAAGCCGCAGATAAGTTGACCTGGATGACTCTGGCAGCAAGGAATATCTGCATAGCGGAGGAGGCAGGTCTGGACCTGGTAACTATGTGTTCTGGCTGCACTGCCACTTTATCTGAGGCTAACTTCCATCTTAAACATGACCCGGAATTAAAGGAAAAAGTCAACCAGAGATTAAAAAAGATAGGAAAGGAATATAAAGGGACGATTTCAATCCGGCACATCGTCACGGTTCTAAGGGATGACTTGGGAATCGAAAAAGTCAAATCCTCAGTCAAAAAACCCTTGAATCTAAAGGTTGCGATTCATTACGGGTGTCATCTTCTGAAGCCCAGCGAGATAATGAGAGTGGATGACCCTGACCATCCGACCATTTTGGAGCGTTTGTTTGAAGTCGCTGGTGCAGAAACTATAAAACACGAAAAGCAGGTTTTGTGCTGCGGAAAAGCCTGTACCCATGAAGAGATTCCGGAGAAGATGACCTATGATGTTTTATCTTCGATTAAAAAATCCGGAGCTGACTTTATGGGGCTGATCTGCCCCACCTGTTTTGACGAGTTCGATTTAGGGCAGATAAACCTCTCCCGTAAATTCTCAGTCGATTTGAAAGTTCCCATAATCTACTATTTCCAGTTCTTAGGACTTTCCCAGGGGCTTTCACCCGAAGATGTGGGTTTGCATCTGCACAAAACCAAAGCAGATGAGATGCTGAAGAAGATAAGTTGATTTTTTCTGCATCCTCTGTGATTTTGATTGAATAAAGATGTCGCGTAAATTCAAATGACCAAGACCCAAATCGAGTCACTCACGCGGATGAAGATAGCTGATGCTTTTAATCCAGAAGCTGATGCGGTCTTATATCATGGAGACTGCTTAGATCTGCTTAAACAGATTCCCAGCGGATTCGTGACATTGGTTGTTACTTCGCCTCCATACAATATTGGAAAACCATACGAGAAACGATACGATTTGGACACATATCTTGCATTGCAACAAGAAGTAATAAAAGAATGCACCAGGATTCTTGCGGATGACGGCAGTCTATGCTGGCAGGTGGGAAACTACGTAGATAACAGTCAGATCATACCTTTAGATATCAAAATTTATCCAATTTGCGAGTCGCTCAATTTAAAATTAAGAAACAGGATCATCTGGCACTTTGGTCACGGATTACATGCCTCCAAGAGATTCTCAGGCAGGTATGAGACCATTTTGTGGTTTACCAAAACAGATTCATATATTTTTAATCTGGATGACGTAAGAATCCCACAAAAATATCCTGAAAAAAAACATTTCAAAGGACCTAAAAGAGGTCAACTTTCAGGTAATCCCATCGGCAAAAACCCCAGTGACGTATGGGAGATTCCTAACGTAAAAGCAAATCACCCTGAGAAAACAATCCACCCTTGCCAGTTTCCAGTGGAACTGATTGAACGTTTGGTATTAGCATTGACTCACCCAGGTGACTGGGTATTCGATCCATTTGCTGGGGTTGGGTCTACACTAATAGCTGCTCTGCTGCACGGAAGAAAAGGCGCTGGCGCAGATACAGTCAAGGACTATATAGATATCGCTAAGAACAGGCTGCACCTTCTCTCAAGAGGAAAACTGACATTGAGGCCGATGGGGACTCCAATTTATCAGAGGGATTCAATAAACCAACTAAAAATTATATGAAAGTTATAGCGAAATATTCATTTAAGGACGGAGAAAGATTCATTTCAACGAATTTCGGAAGTGAATATAAGGAAGTTCTGGATGTCATTCGCACTTTAGATGCCTCTAAATGTAAAACGAAAGTTAGTAAAGAGAAAACTATGCCGGGTCAGGTTTTATATGCACCAAAGCAAATCAATAAAGAGTTCAAAAGGCTTTTCGCCCTTAAGGGATGGGGAAAAGCAAGGATTAAGGTTAGCACCAATGTCCCTGAACTAGGCGAAGCACATGTTCATAATGGCTTTCGAGAAATGGATTTTATCAAGAATAAACTGGGAGTTGAGGTTCAATTCGGGAAATACGCATTTATGGTCTACAACGTAGCTGCGAAAATGACGATTTTTGCCAAACAGGATAAAATCCAAGCAGGAATTGAAATTGTGCCAATGCTTAGCCTTCAAAGACACATGTCCACTGGGGTTTCCTATTTTGAGCAGATGAAAACTGACTTAGAGATGAGAGGCATAAGCAACATAGATATACCGGTACTTATTGTCGGAGTAGATGACAAGAAATAGTGTCCTGTAGACTAAGTAGCTTAAAGATTATAATAACAAGATATGTTGTCATGTCAGTAAGTACAGGGGCAATTCGTGAATTGTCCCTTCAATCCTCAGCTACTTTAGTGGCGTTAAAACCAGAGACGCATAGCATGCGTCTCTACGAGTTTTCAAAGATAACAAAAGGAGGTCGACTTGGAGAAGTTAAAGCCATCGTTCAGTAAACTGACTGACCCGGACAGGGAGGTAGTCCTGCAAGGGATCAAGGAGATAGAAAGTTATCTCCCTAAACTTGAAGGCAGGAAATTTAAGGAGGCGTTATCCTCCTTATCCAGTCTTTTCTATATAGATACCTTTGAAAGACCGGACCTGCAGCCGGTGATTGATCGGGTTTTTGAAACCTTTAAAAGATTCAGGGCTAAGACCATTCCTTTTCTTCTATCCTCTACCTGCGAATCAGATTTTAAGTTTCAACTGAATCTGGCCCGGGCTCTGGGGAAAATCGGAAAGCCCGCCATAAAGCCTATCCTTTCGAGACTCAGCAGGTCCAGAGACCAGAAAGAGAAATCATTTCTGCTTTATGCACTGGGGAAGATTAAGGATTCGGCAGTAGTGGTGGCAATTCCTGTTTTTCTCAAAGGTCTTAGAGATAAAGACCAGGAGGTCAGAGATAGTGCAGCTCGAACCTTAGGTAAAGTGTTCGAAGTCACACCCCCTTCGAAGATATCTTTCAGAAACAGGAGCCTTATCTTTGAGAGTCTATTGAAAAGGATTTCAGATGAATCCTCTGGGGTAAGAAGCAAGGCAGTCAGAAGTCTGGGGAAGATGGTGAAATATGGTTTTGCCGATGAGGAGCAGAAGGATAGATTAAACAAAGTGGGAAACCGGCTTTTAGGTAAGAATGAAAGTTACAACTGGGATATCGCCTATATCGTCAGGAGAGAAGCCCAGGAGGTTTATGATTACCTTTCGGGCAAGGGGAAAATATAATCACGTCTTTGCGAGGAGGTCATTTGACCGACGAAGCAATGACAGTACAATGGACCCACGTTGCCACAACTTGGTTACGTTTAAGTCTTGAAGACAAGGTAAGTAGAGACGCATCGAATGCGTCTCAATATTTGAAATTAGCCCACCTTAAGGCAAGGTGGGGTTACCGATTCCCTCTACTTTCTAAGGAGAGGGAAGGGAGAGGTTCCAGTGGATAATTTACCGTCGGGTCGGGGGATCCGACAACCACATAAGAGCTAAAGAAAGTTGGAAAATAAATCTTCAGGTTTATCAAACGGTAAAGCTAAAGTCACTAGGATCTTGAGACTTTACACTCCAGCGGAAATCGATGAATAAAAAAACTAAAATGGTTTTGATCGGGAATCAGCTCATTGGAATGGTGGGCTTGGAGGAGACATTTGCGGAGTTTCATAAATCGGACCTGAAGCCGGATGAGAAAATTAAAGCAAGGTTGATCGACTCTGCGAGAAAAGAAAATTATATCCCACCCAAGCAGGAAACCATTTACTCTGAGGCTTTGCTCAGAGAATACTCCCTTTATTGCCAAAAGAAGATAAGCGGTTCTACGGATCAAACCGAACTTTGCTGCGATACCTATCAAGGAATCCCCAGAGAGAATATTCCCTGGTATCCAACTGTGTATGAAGAAAGATGCGATGGCTGTAAGAAATGTTTTGATATGTGCCCGCAGAAAGTTTATCTTTGGGATGAAAAGATAAATAAGCCCAAAGTGATCAATCCTTTTGCCTGCGTGGTCGGTTGCTCCGGCTGCGCGGAGGTTTGTAAGCTCAAAGCTATCAGTTTCCCGCCTTTAAGTATTCTAGATAATCTCAAATCTGGTTGAAAACGTAGGGAGAGGTACCCTGCCCTTTTTCCTTGGTTTTGAATCTAAGCAGTTAACTTTTCGCATCAGCAAGTTGAGGCACTCCCAAAAAAGAACCTCTCCCTAACCCTCTCCTTGAAAAGGAGAGGGGGGACCGTCTGTAGGGGTTCAAAATTTTGAACCCCTACACCTTTTTGATTGACTTACGCAATCTTAAATCTTATAATAAGTTACAGCTTTCACAAGGTTTTGACAAGGAGGTTGAAGTTTGGCAAAAATTTTAGTTACTGGCGGTGCTGGTTTCATAGGCTCAAACGTGGCGGATAGGTTTATCTCCCTTGGGCATAAGGTCTTAATCGTGGACAATCTAAGCACTGGATTTAAGGAGAATGTCAATCCCAAAGCCAGGTTTTATAAATTAGATATTAACAGTAAGAAAATCGAGCAGGTTTTCAAGGATGAGAAGCCTGAAATTCTGTGTCATCATGCGGCTCAGATAGATGTGCGAAAGTCTGTGGCTGACCCGATTTTTGATGCTAAGGTAAATATCGAAGGAACTTTGAATTTACTGAATAACTGCGTCAAATACAAAACCAATAAAGTAATCTTCGCCTCAACCGGAGGGGCGCTCTACGGCGAGCAGGATTATTTTCCCGCAGACGAAAATCATCCGGAAAGACCTTTATCTCCTTATGGTGTAGCCAAGCTGTCAATTGAAAAATACCTTTATTTCTACAAAGAAAGTTATGATCTGGATTATGTCTCATTGAGGTATGCCAACGTGTATGGTCTACGGCAGAATCCCTGGGGAGAGGCTGGGGTGGTGGCTATTTTCACTCAAAAGTTTCTTTCCGGTGAAACAGCTATCATTAACGGAGATGGTAAACAGACCAGGGATTACGTCTATGTAAAAGATGTGGTGGCTGCAAATCTTCTGGCTCTGAAGCATACCGAATCGGATTTTTTCAATATAGGGACAGGAATCGAAACCGATGTTAACGTCATATTCAGACTTTTGAAGAAAATGACCGGCTCGAAACAGAAGGAGATTCACGGGCTAAAAAGACCGGGAGAGCAAAAAAGAAGCGTTCTGGATTCTTCAAAAGCAAAAAGGATTTTAGGCTGGTCTCCAAAATACGATTTGGAAAAAGGGATGGAGGAGACGGTAAAATATTATCAGGACAAAATAGCCAGGTAGACCCGGCTTGTTTCCAAGGGGGAAAGTAGACGTAGGGACAGCCCTTGCGGCTGTCCGCATTTGAGCCCGGACAGGGACAACCCTGTCCCTACATTAAAAAAAAGGAAACCCCACCTTGCCTCCAAGGTGGAACGACAAACAAACGTTGTCAAGAATATGAACAGAATAATCATCTTAGGTTCTTCCTCAGGTATGCCTGACCCGGAAAGGGCTTGCTCTTCGATCTTAATCGAAGCAGCGAATAAATCCTATTTGATCGATGCGGGTGAAGGGTGTGCCTCAGCGATTTTAAGGCATAAGATAGATCCCGTCAGGATCAGACAGGTCTTTATCACGCATACTCATGCCGACCACTGCATCGGAATCTTTATGCTGGTTCAGATGATGCACCTTCTGGAAAACAAAGAAAACATAGAAATATACCTGCCAAAAGAGGCAGTCTTCTGGTTTGAGAATATGTTCGATGCTCTGTATCTATTTAAAGAAAAATTAAGCTGCAAATTTGAACTGAAACCTATCACTTATGATTTCCTGTTTAAAGATGGGAATCTGAGTTTAAGAGCACACCTCAATCGACATCTGCTATCGAATAAGGAGTTTATCTCAGAGGAAAATCTGCCTAATAAGATGGAAAGCTATTCTTTTGGTCTGGACCTCGGTGGGGAGAGGATTTTTTACTCAAGTGATATCGCTGACCTGCAGGATATAGAAAACCTGATCGAAGAGGCGGATCTTCTTTTCTGCGAGTCAACTCACATCAAGGTTGAAGAGCTTTTGGAACTGGTCAAAAGAAAAAAGGTCAGGGAGACTATCCTGACTCATATTCACGAAGAGGTCGAAGGAAAAAAGGAGCAAATTATCAAGATGGCAGAGGAAATGGAGTATCAAAATCTGAGGTTTGCTTTCGATGGCATGAGCATGAGTCTGCCTTGAAACAAAGGGTGAGTAGTGAGTAGCGAGGGATGAGGAGTACGCAGCGTCGGGCTTTATGCCCGACTAGGACGTAGGGGCGAGGTTTCCTCGCCCGAAAAAATTTTATGTAAAACACCCTCAGACAAGTTTGAGGGTGCCACCCTGTTTTCAAGGTGAGGGGATTGCTTCGTCGGTCAAATGACCGACTCGCAATGACAAATTCTAAAGATGCAGCATCGGGTTTTATGCCCGACGGTTAAGCTCAAAATCATTTGACAGGAGTTAAAAAAAAGCCTATATTATATTTTTGTAAATTTCTAATTTTGAGGAGGTATTATGGCAGAAGCGAAGGTTTATAAAAATTACATCAATGGGGAATGGGTTGATTCTGTTACAAAACGGACATTTGAGAACAGAAATCCGGCTGATACCAGAGAGGTCTTAGGGTTTTTTCAGAAATCAAGTGAAGAAGATGTCAAAAAGGCTGTGGATGCAGCCAAAGAGGCGTATCGCAAGTGGAGACTGGTTCCTGCACCTAAGAGGGCCGAGATTGTTTTCAGAATTGGAGAGATGCTGATAAAAAGGAAAGAAGACTTTGCCAAACAGATGACTCAGGAGATGGGAAAGGTCCTGAAGGAGACCAGAGGTGATGTGCAGGAAGCAATTGACATGAGCTATTATATGGCAGGTGAAGGGAGAAGGCAATTCGGTTTTACTACTCCATCGGAACTGCCCAATAAGTTCCAGATGTGCGTGCGCCAGCCGCTTGGCGTGTGCGCTCTCATTACTCCCTGGAACTTTCCGATGGCTATTCCCTCCTGGAAGCTTATGCCGGCTTTAGTCCTTGGGAACACAATCGTTTTCAAACCGGCGACAGATACTCCTATGTCAGCTTATAATCTGGTGAAAATCTGTGAGGAAGCAGGGATACCAAAAGGAGTAATCAACTTAGTTACCGGTTCCGGCTCGGACGTGGGTATACCTTTAATGAAGTCCAAAGACATAAAAGTGGTTTCCTTTACCGGTTCAACTGAAATCGGAAGAAAAGTCTCCGAGGTCTGCGCTACTGATTTCAGGCATGTGCATTTAGAGATGGGTGGGAAGAATGCGATTATGGTGATGGAGGATGGGAAGATTGATTTAGCAGTTGAAGGTGCGCTGTGGGGAGGGTTCGGCACGACCGGTCAGAGATGCACTGCCACCTCCAGGGTGATCGTTCACAAGAAAGTCTACAATGAATTCATAGATAGATTTGTGGCCAGAGCCAAAGCTCTGAAAGTAGGAAATGGTTTAGACCCTTCAGTGGAGATGGGACCGTCAATAAACGAAGGTCAGCTTAATACGGTGATGAGCTATGTCAAAATAGGGAAAGACGAAGGGGCAAAGCTGTTTTGCGGCGGGAATAGGCTAACCTCTGGCAACTATCAAAACGGATTTTTCCACGAGCCGACCATTTTCGGGGACGTAGACCCGAAAATGAGAATTTCCCAGGAGGAAATCTTCGGCCCGGTGGTCTCGGTCATTCCCTGCGATAGTTTGGAACAGGCAATCGAAATCTGCAATGGCACGATCTACGGGCTTTCAGCTTCGATCTACACCCAGGACGTGAACAAAGCCTTTGTAGCTATGAGGGATGTTTACACCGGCATATTCTACGTGAACGCATCAACTATCGGAGCGGAAGTACACCTGCCGTTTGGCGGAACAAACCAGACTGGAAACGGGCATAGGGAAGCTGGTGTTGCCGGGATTGACGTTTTCTCTGAATGGAAATCGATTTATGTGGACTTCAGCGGCAGACTGCAAAAGGCACAGATCGACGCTTAAGTGAAGTCGTTTTTAATTTGTCTTTTTACAAACAAGCGGGTGGGTAACAGTTGCCCACCCCTTAAAACTTTAAATAAGGGAGTTTATGCAGAAAAGAAGAGTACTCATAATGGGAGCTGCAGGCAGGGATTTTCACAATTTCAATTTAGTTTACCGGGATAAGCCTCAGTATGAAGTGGTGGCTTTTACTGCCACCCAGATACCGGATATCGAGGATCGGAAGTATCCTCCGAAATTATCCGGCAAGCTTTATCCCAAAGGGATTCCGATCTGGGCAGAGGATGAACTTGTTCAGATCATTAAGAAGTACAAAATCGATGAGGCAGTTTTCTCTTACTCTGATGTCTCCTATGAATATGTTATGCACCGTGCGGCTTTAGTTTTGTCCGCTGGTGCAGATTTCAGGCTTTTAGGCAAAAAAGGGACTATGCTGAAATCTAAATTGCCCGTCATTGCGGTTTGTGCAGCCCGAACCGGAAGCGGCAAGAGCCAGACCACTCGCAAAGTCTGTGAAGTCCTGAAAGAATTCGGCAAAAAAGCCACAGTCATACGGCATCCGATGCCCTACGGGAATTTGTCCGAACAGATTTGCCAGAGGTATGCAAAGCTTTCTGACCTGGACAAGTACAAATGCACGATTGAGGAAAGAGAGGAGTATGAGCCGCATATCGAGAGGGGAAATATCGTGTATGCGGGTGTGGATTATGGAGTGATTTTGAAAGAGGCGGAAAAAGAGTCAGACATCTTAGTCTGGGATGGTGGTAATAATGATCTTCCGTTCTATCATCCGGACCTGCACATAACTGTGCTTGACCCGCTACGACCTGGCGATGAGATAACTTATTTCCCTGGAGAAGCGAACCTGATCTCCGCGGACGTTCTGATAATAAACAAGGTCGATTCTGCCGGGTTGGAGAATATCGAAGAGGTCAGGGGAAACATAAAAGAGGCAAATCCAAAGGCGGTAATCATCGAGGCAGCCTCCCCCATCTTTTTGGATAAGCCTGAGCTGATAAAAGACAAAGAGGTTTTAGTGATAGAGGATGGTCCAACTTTGACTCATGGGGGGATGACATATGGAGCAGGAATCGTTGCGGCTGAGAAGTTCGGAGCAAAGGAGATAATCGACCCCAGGCCTTATGCTGTCGGCTCTCTCAAAGAAATCTACAGGAAATATTCCCATATCGGCGCTTTGCTTCCGGCTATGGGATACAGCAAAAAACAGATCAGCGAGCTGCAGAGGATCATAAACTCGGTGAAATGCAATTCGGTGATAATTGCTACGCCGATAGACCTGCGCCGGGTTCTTAAGATAAATAAACCTTCGGTAAGGGTTAGATACGAACTGCAGGAGATAGGGAAGCCGGATTTAAAAGATGTGCTGAGGGAATTTATAAAAAAGTAGGCAGTAGACAGTAGATAGCATACAGGGAAAAGATGTAGGGGCGAGGTTGCCTCGCCCTAATAGGTAATAGGTCATAGGGACAGAACATTGTTCTGTCCGTTGTCCTTAAAGATGCGTTAGGTTAGAATTAAGGATGTAGGGCATGGCCTCAAGGTCTTGAGACTTCAGCTTTGTAAGATTAGTTTGTAGCGCGAGGCTTTTAGCCTCGCAATGCGACCCTGAAAGGGTCGCGCTACGATAATCAAGGACAGAAAAGAAATATGAAAAAGAAGACGGCAGTTGTGGCTTTGGGTGGGAATGCCATCACCCGGCAGGAGGAAGAGGATACTATTCCTCATCAGTTCAGGAATACAACCCAAAGTCTCTCTGGTGTGGCTGAGCTGGTTAAAGAAGGGTTCAATTTAGCCATTACACACGGAAACGGTCCCCAGGTCGGAAACGTCATTTACAGAGTCGAATTAGCCCGCGGCAAAGCTCCTTATCTTCCGATCCAAATCTGCGTGGCGGATACTGAAGGCGGAATGGGATATATGATTGAGCAATGCCTGAGGAATAAATTGAAGCAGGAAAATATCACAAGAGAAGTAGTGACAGTTGTCACTCAGGTAATCGTAAATAAAGATGACCCCTCCATAAAAAATCCTTCGAAATTCATCGGGCAGTTCTATTCTAAAGAAGAGGCTGAGAATTTTGCAACAGAGAGAGGTTGGATTATAAAAAAGGATTCAAATAGAGGGTGGAGAAGGGTGGTTCCTTCGCCTATTCCTCTGGAGATAGTGGAAAAAGATTCTATCAAAGTTTTAGTCGAAAATGGAGTGATTGTCATAGCCGCAGGTGGTGGCGGGGTTCCGGTCTGCAGAAAAGAAGATGGAACTCTGGAAGGGCTGGATGGGGTCATCGACAAGGATAGAGCCTCAGCCGTTTTAGCTCGTGACATAGGTGCTGAATTACTTCTTATCTTGACTGAGGTGGAAAAGGTGGCTTTGAATTATGGCACGCCTCAACAGAAGGACTTAGACAAAATGACCTTAGAAGAGGCAAAAAGATATTTGAAAGAAGGACATTTCCCAGAAGGGAGTATGGGACCTAAAATCGAGTCTGCGATTCAGTTCCTGGAAGCAGGGGGAAAGGAAGTAATTATCACCTCAATCGCCAAGGTTCACGAATCGGTGAAAAGAAGAGCAGGAACGAGGATAACTAAATAAAAAATAATGACGGATGACGAATTTCGGATGACGGATAAAAACTGTAGGGGCGATCCGCTGCAGGCGGACTCGCCCAAGATCGTAGGGCAAGGCATTTGCCTTGCGTTGTTTTTTTAGGCAAGAGGGCTTGATAAATCAAGCCCCTACAGAAGACGGTCGTAGGGGTTCGATTTATCGAACCCTAATCTGCTCAGGCTGATTGGCAAGCACAGAAGTGTAGGGGCGTATTGCAATACGCCCCTACAGGGAACTCCTGAAGGATTAAAGAACTATGAAAACAGTTGTCAGGCTATTCTCGTTCCCCGTTTTGTTGTTTTTGATTATCTGTCCTCTTCTTTTTGCCGAGGATTTGAAAAGCAAGAAGCTGTCTGACAATGACTATACCGCTCTGAAGATCTGCGAGAGGGTTATCCAGTTGTTCAAACAGTTTCCGGACTCGGTCTGGCCCGGATATAATCTGGCTCAGAGGCCCTTTATAGTCTATATACCGGATAGATGGGCGCTGTTATTCAACTACTCGAAAGAAACCGATGATTTCACCTCTTACCCGAAAGATTGGCCGGATTTAGGGACTCAGGTCTTATTTCATTCCGGACAGTACAAGGACCTGGCTGGACAGTTAGTTTTCGATTTTCCGATTGATACTCTGAAGGTGGCGGCGGTTCCCCTTACAGGGAAATCTGATGTGGAGCTTTTTGCCTTTATCGTCCACGAGGCTTTTCACCAGTATCAGGGAAGCTCCTTTGGAGAGATCCCCTGGGAAAGGGAAGAGAAATACCCTATTCAGGACAGCCAGAATACGGCTCTTACTTATCTGGAGATGCGGCTGTTGATAGATGCCCTGAGAGCGTCTGAAAAAGACCAGATAAGAAAATGTAGAGAGTATGTCAAGCAGTTCGTTGCGGTCAGAAGCTACCGCTGGCAAAATGTAGATCCATTTGTGGCAAAATATGAACGAGGGCAGGAGATCAATGAAGGAACCGCAAAGTATGCTGAGCTGAAAGGTATCTCCCTGGTCAAGGAGTTAGAATACAAATCTTCACTTGCCGGATTGACTTCCCCTCTGTTTGAAGATTTTTCCTTTATTCTGATGCCTGAGTATCTTCTGGCAGATTTTCAGGCGCGGATAACTGATAGTTCAGTTTCGCCTGAGGATATGCCTCGCAACCGGATCTATCCGGTTGGGGC
>JALHSU010000249.1 GCA_022865345.1 Candidatus Zixiibacteriota bacterium | reverse complement strand
GTCTACACCCTGGTAGCCGGAACCTACCCTCCTCTTCTTAAAAGATTCCTGCTTCACTTTTCACTCCTGCCTCTGGTAGCAGGCGGCTCTTATGAGCTTCTGAAACTTTCCGGAAAAACCAGGGAGAACAAGATCACCCGGATACTCTCAGCACCCGGCATCTGGCTGCAGAAGATAACTACCCAGGAGCCGGATGAGTCCCAGTTAGAAGTGGCAATAGTAGCTCTGGAAAGCGCCTTAGGAAACCCGGATTTGTCTATTGATCCGGATAAAAGCATTATAGAAAAAATATGATAGAGATTTTAGAAAAAGTCCAGGAAAGATACAGGGAGCTTACCCTGCTTCTGTCTGATCCTCAGGTTCTCCAGGACCAGAACAGATACAAGAAAGTCGCCAAAGAGCAGGCAGAGCTAACGGAGATAGTGGAGCTTTATTCCCAATTAAAGCAGGTTTTAAAGCAGATGGAGGAGGACGAAAAGATTAAGTCCGGGTCACAGGATAAGGAATTAGTTGAGTTAGCTAAAGCTGAATTAGAGGAGTTAGAGGAGAAGAAGAAAAAGCTTGAGGAAAAACTCAAACTCCTTTTAATTCCAAAGGACCCGAACGATTCCAAGAATACCATTGTGGAGATAAGAGCAGGCACCGGTGGTGAGGAGGCAGCCCTTTTCGCCGCAGACCTGTATAGGATGTATGCAAAATACTCGGAAAAAAAAGGGTGGAGAACAGAGATCTTAGGTTCCAACCCCACCGGCTTAGGCGGATTTAAGGAGATAATCTTTTCAGTGGAGGGAGATAAGGTTTATAAGAATTTGAAATACGAAAGCGGGGTGCACCGGGTGCAGAGGGTTCCAAAGACCGAAGCCTCAGGCAGGATCCATACCTCAGCCGCTTCAGTCGCAGTTTTACCAGAGGCAGAGGAAGTGGATATCGAGATAAAACCGGAGGATCTGAAAATCGACGTGTTCAGGTCCTCAGGTCCAGGAGGACAGTCGGTAAATACGACGGACTCAGCAGTTCGGATAACTCATTTGCCCACTAACACTGTAGTCTCCTGCCAGGACGAGAAATCGCAGTTGAAAAACAAGAATAAAGCATTAAAGGTATTAAGGGCACGTCTTTTGGACAAAGCCCGGACAGAGCAGGAGGAGAAAATAGCCCGGCAGAGGAAATCGATGGTCAAAACCGGTGACCGGTCAGAGAAGATCAGGACCTATAATTTCCCCCAGAACCGGATAACGGATCACCGGATCGGCTTGACCCTGCATCGCCTGGAGGATGTCCTGTCTGGGGACTTAGACGAGCTAATAGCAGTCCTGGAAAGAGAGGAACAGGCTGAGAAGTTACAAAATGAGAAGGTTTTAAAATAAGGAGGGAGGAATGAAGCTTTTCAAATACGTCTTAGCTTTCGTTTTGACTGTGATTTTACTCGGCATCGCCCAGCACATATCTATCCGGGTACCAGAGCTTACAGAAGTGACATCTGATGGGATAAAGCTATCCCATACGACTGTAACGGAAAAAGTTGGAGCAGGTGAAGTAGAAATAATTGCCACCCTAACGACTCCGGAAACCGCGGATAAGTATTCATTAAACCTTTTTTACAAGATTGGAAAAGGAGAAGGTGAATACACCAGTCTGAGAATGCAGCCAGTCGAAGGAAAAGCTAACCAGTTTTCAGCAGTTATTCCTTCACAGCCAAAAGGGAAAAGGGCCTATTATTATCTTTCCTTATCTGATAGCCAGGGTAAGAGAATATTGACCTTGCCTGAAAAATTGGACCTTTTAAACAACCCTTTTCTGGTTAAATTCAAGGGTAAAGTTCCTCATTATGTTATCGGACCTCATGTGCTGATGATGTTTGCCTCTGTTTTCTTTGTATTCCTGGTTCTGTTCACTTCTCTGGAGATATTGTGGGGCAAAGATTCGCTCAGACAACTCTCTGTTTACAGTCTGTGGGCGACAATTCTTTCTTTCATCGGAGGAGTCCCTTTAGGTATTCTGGTTACCAACCTGACCTTTGGCGAGTTCTGGGGAGGTTTCCCAATTTTCACGGATATAACTGACAGCAAGACTTCAATTCTTATATTTTACTGGATTATCTTTTTGATTCTCATAAAAGGCTCAGCTTTCAGGAAAGACAAAACTAAAAACCTTTTACCGGACAAAACCCTGGCCTGGTTTGGCATCTTGGGTTATATTTTAACTTTAGGGATCTACCTTATTCCTCACAGCATATGATCGATTTTAAAAAAGCCTCTGAGATAGCCCTGAATTCTGCAAAATCCAGGGGTGCATCTTATGCGGACATCCGGGTTGTCGACACTGAGGACGAGAATATCTCGGTAAAAAACGGTGCGGTAGAGCTGATCGAGAAAAACAACTCTTTTGGCTTTGGGATAAGGGTAATTGCAGATGGTGCCTGGGGATTTGCCTCATCTGCAGACCTGAATGAAGGCAACCTGAAGAAGACTGCTGGCCTTGCTGTAAAAATTGCCAGAGCCTCAGCCAAGCTCAAGAAAAACGATTTAGTCTTAGCTCCTCTTAATAAAACTAAAGATTCATATAGAAATCCAGTCCAGATAGACCCTTTTACCATCCCTCTAAAAGAAAAGTTGGATTATCTTTTAGCTTTAGACCAATTGTTAAGGAAAACAGATGGCATCACCTCAGCTTCCGCCTTTATGGATTTTAGAAAAGAGAACAGGTTCTTTTCAAGCTCAGAAGGTTCTCAAATCGAGCAGACTATTATTCAGAGCGGAGCAGGCATCGAAGCAACAGCGATGAAGTCCAGAAGGGAGATGGGAAAAAGGTCTTTTCCGGATTCCAATGGGCAATATGAATCTACAGGGTACGAATTAATCAAAGAGTTAAACCTTGAGGAAAACTGTGAAAAGACAGCCCGGCAGGCAAAAGCTTTGCTTTCAGCTAAAGATTGTCCATCCGGAACGAAAACTTTAGTCTTGGACGGCGCCCAACTCTCCTTACAGATTCACGAGTCCATAGGCCATCCATTAGAATTGGACAGGGTCTTGGGCGCAGAGAAAAACTTCTCCGGCACAAGCTTTGCCACGCTGGATAAATTGAACAAACTCAGATACGCCTCAGACATAGTCAATGTGGTCACAGATCCTACCTATCCAGGTGGTCTGGGAAGCTTCGGGTATGATGATGAAGGAGTTAAAGCTGAAAGAAAAGATTTGATCAAAAACGGACTCTTAGTTGGGTACTTGACCTCCAGGGAGACGGCACCTCTTGTTAAGACCTTATCTAACGGTTCAATGAGGGCTGAAGGCTGGGGAAATATCCCGATTATCCGTATGACTAACACCATACTTTTGCCTGGGAATTATAGTTTTGAGGACTTGATTTCAGAGGTGGACGACGGAATCTATATGGAGACAGTCTCCTCCTGGAGCATAGATGACAACCGGGAGAATTTCCAGATGGG
>JALHSU010000248.1 GCA_022865345.1 Candidatus Zixiibacteriota bacterium | reverse complement strand
TTTTTTTAGGGGCTTGATTTATCAAGCCCATGCCGATTTGTCAGTGGCGCGGCTTTCAAAAAACGCTTGTCAAAATTAAGAAACGAGTTATATTAATCTCGGAGAACATAGATTTAGCACTCTTTATCCATGGAGGAGCTATGAAGAAAATACTCCTAATTTTTTTCTTTAGCATAGTGAGTATGTCGAATCATATCTTCTTCTTTACCACATCTCTCCTTGCTCAGGTTGATATCGCCTGGGTGAAAAGGTATAACTGGCCAACGAATTTTGATGATTGGGCGACAGATTTAGCAATAGATGCTTCTGGGAACGTTTACGTAACTGGGGTATCTGGCTCTGGTTATGACTCTACGTCGCAACCTGACTATGCCACCATAAAATATCGTCCGAATGGAGATACTGCTTGGGTAAGAAGATATAATGGACCAACTGGTATCTTTGACGCTGCTGATGCCATAGCTGTAGATAGTTCTGGAAATGTTTATGTAACTGGAGCATGTGATTTTACGGGAACTCACTCAGACTATGCTACCATCAAGTATTATCCGAATGGGGATACAGCTTGGGTAAGAATATACAGCGGGCCAGCAAACGCCTGGGATGAAGGTTTGGATATAGCCGTAGATGTTTCAGGGAATATGTATGTAACCGGATATAGCACCGGCATTGGGGTGGGCTATGATTTTGCTACAATTAAGTATGACCCGACTGGGAACGAGCTCTGGGTGAAAAGATATAATGGACCAGGAAATTATAATGACGTGCCTCATGGTATGGTCTTAGATCGTTCTGGTAATGCGTATGTGACAGGTTATACCACAGTTGGTCCAGGAAGGGCTTTGGATTATGTCACTATCAAGTACTATCCTAACGGAGATACTGCTTGGGTCAGAAGATACAATGGACTGGGAAATGACTGGGACGAGGCTTTTGCTATAGCCATAGATGATTCTGATAATGTTTACGTAACCGGGGGTAGTGCGGGAATAGGAAGCTATGCAAATTATTTTGACTACGCCACCATAAAATATTACGCTAATGGAGACACCGCTTGGGTGAGGAGATATAACGGTCCTGATAACAGCTTGGATGAATCTCGTGATATTACAGTCGATGGTTTTGGTAATGTCTATGTGACCGGGGGAAGTATCGGTAATGGCACAGGATTTGATTATGCAACGATCAAGTATTATCCGGATGGAGATACAGCCTGGGTGAGAAGATATAATGGGCCAAGGAACGATGAAGATGGGTCTTCATCTATTGCTATAGATACCGCCGGCAATGTCTATGTAACAGGATGGAGTTACGGCAATGGGACTGATCGTGACTATACAACCATACAGTATGACCCAAATGGGGCGATGGTCTGGTTGAAAAGGTATAATGGGCCGGGAAACTACTATGATTGGGCTGATGAGATAACTGTGGACGGTCTTGGTAATGTTTATGTCACTGGATGGAGTGTGGGCGCTGGAACGCGTGAGGACTATGCTACCATCAAATATGTCAATTTACTGCGTTGGGATGTAAATAACGATAAAAAGCTGAACGTGTCAGATGTAGTTTATTTAATCAATTATCTTTTAAGAAACGGACCTGCTCCAGATCCTCTGACCTCAGGCGATGCCAGCTGTGATGATGAAGTAAATATAACCGATGTGGTTTATTTAATTAACTATTTTTTCAAAGGCGGGCCGGCGCCAGC
>JALHSU010000247.1 GCA_022865345.1 Candidatus Zixiibacteriota bacterium | reverse complement strand
CGGAGAAGTTCATGAGATGGGGTTTTTGCTGATCTATTTTCAGCCGTCTTTTTTCACTAACGTCTCGGATGCCTGGATGTTCAAGGAGAAAAGGAAAAAACTATTAGTCTCCTGGGCGGGGATATATATCCATCTTTTCCTTTGGGCTTGCGTCACCCTTTTGTGGAGGATTACCGATTTAGAGACCCAGCTTAATTCATTTCTCTTTGTGGTAATGATAGCATCTGGAGTTTTAATCATCTTCAATTTCAATCCCCTGATAAAATTGGATGGATATTACCTGTTATCCGACTGGCTGGAGATACCTAATTTGCGAAAGAAAGCTTTTGGGTATTTAGGCTCTGTTGTCAAGAATAAAATTCTCAAGCTCAGGGAGAAAGTTCCTGAAGTCACTGCCCGCGATAAAAAGATTTTTCCCCTGTACGGTACCCTGTCGGTAATCTATTCTTTTATTCTCATCCTTTATTTTTTCCTGAAGGTGGGTAACTTTCTGGTATCCCGTTATCAGGGTTATGGATTTGCCTTGTTTTTGGTAATCCTTTATTTTATCTTTCAACAGCCTTTAAAAGTTCTTTTGGCTGGCGGTTTTCATCTTTTCTTGATCAAGAAAGAAGGAATTATGAAACCGAAGAAGATCTTTATTTATTCCGGGATAATTATCCTGGCCCTGGTTTTGTTATTTGTGGTGAAACTGGACTTGAAGATCAGCCAGGAATGCGAGTTCGCCGCCATGGAGAGGTATTCCATTGTTAACAGTCCCTCTGCGGGGTTCATTGAGGAACAGCTTTATCAAGAGGATAAAGAAGAGAAAAGGCAGATGAATGTCTTGAGGCTGATCTCCTCTACTTACGGGACTGCGAATTTAGAGCCAATGGTAAAGGAGGGGCAAAGGGTTAAAAAGGGACAGGTTATAGTTCGCGTGTTTTCCAATCAATATATCAACGAACTGGAGGAGAACGAGGCAGCCATAAGAAAGGAAAAGGCTAATCTGGAGCTTCTGGAAAAAGGAGCCAGGCCTGAGGAGATAGCCCAGGCTAAAGAACAGGTGAGAAAAGCAGAAGCTAAACTTGAGTCAAACGAGAATGAACTTAAGAGGATTAAAGAGCTTTTTTCCCGGAATCTGATCTCCAGAGAGGAATTGGAAAAAAAGGAATCCGAACATACGGTCCTGGCCTCAGAGCTGGGGATTGCCCAGAACAATCTGAAGATACTTCTGAGAGGTGCAAAAAAAGAAGAGATCGACATGTCTAAGGCTGAGATCAGCCGGCTGGAGGCTAAAGCGAAATTCTATAAAGATCAAATCGCTAGTTCGGATTTCAAATCACCCATCTCCGGGATCGTCACCTCGGTGCAGCCGGAAGGGAATCTTTTGAGCATCGCCAATTACGATACCATAAGGGTCTTGATGCCGGTATCAGAAAAAGATCTGGACGTCATAAAATCAGGCCAGAAGGTCAAAGCTAAGGTAAGAAGCTTTCCCTGGAAAACTTTCTACGGGGCGGTAACCAGGATCGCCTATCAGGCAGAACAACATAAATCCCGCCAGGTTTTCCTGGTCACCAGCAGAATAGATAACTCCGAGCTCCTTTTAAAACCGGGGATGACCGGGCAGGCAAAAATCTACTGCGGTAAAAGAAGCATCGCCTACCTACTTCTGCGAAGGGTCAGCCGCTGGATCAGGGTCGAGGTCTGGTCCTGGTTTTAAAAAAAAATTCTAAAAAAGTCCTTGACAAAGGGGAACTTGCCAATATATTAAGTCAATTTACCGTAGGAGACGACAAAAGGGTAAGCAATTCCTCAAATATATATAAATCAACCAAATGTCAAAATACATCTATAAGTACGAGATAATAAATAACAACTGGAACAGGCCCCCTCCGTAAAAAAAATCATGCTGGAGAGTTTCTATTATTTTTTTGTTGTAAGGTAAACCACAAAAACTTTAACTTAAAGAAAGGAAAATGAAAATGTCAAAATACAAACTCTTCGGGATGAGCTTGCTGCTTATCCTGGGAATAATCCTCTTAAGCTCCTGCGCCAAGCCTCCGGACCAGGAGATGCAGGCAGCCAGGGATGCAGTTTCAGCTGCTATGAATGCTGAAGCTAATATGTACGTGCCCGATCTTTTCACTCCGGCCCAGGATTCCTTAAACCAGGCCGAGACTTTTGTCACGGAGAAGAAATATGGAGATGCCAAAAGGTTAGCCCTGTTTGCCAAGAGCTGGGCTGATTCTGCAACGGCCATGGCCGGAACCAAGAAAGAGGAGATGAAAGCCTCTGCGGAAAACGCGGTAAAAGAAGCAGCTGACAAGCTCGATTCTTTCAAAAAGATGAAGCTCACCGCCAAGATGAAGGCAGAGGTGAAAACCTGGGAAGGCTCGCTGGATCAGGCTAAGAAAGCCTTAGATGCCGGAAGTTACAAACAAGCCTCTGATATAGCTGCTCAGGTCAGCACGATGGTAGCCAAGGCTGAAGAGGGAATGAAAAAGCCGGCGCCAGTAGTGAAAAAGAAGAAATAAAACAGGCCCTATTCTAAGTTGACGGAGACAAAAAAATGCCAAAAGCAAAAAAGAAAAAAGGCGGTTGCAAAACCAAAAAGCCCTGCTAAGATTTAAAGGCAGGAATACCACAGAGAAAAAGGGCTTATTTTTAGAAATCAGTCCCGCTTAAAGCGGGACTGATTTTTTTAGAGAGATAAATTTTATTATTGCATTTTAAAAAGGAATAGCTCATATTAAAAAACCATTTTAAGTTAAAAGGAGGTGGAAGATGTTCATAATGCCCAAACAGGTTTTCCTCACCAAGGGGGTGGGAAGACACCTGGAGAAGCTTTCCAGTTTTGAGTTGGCTTTAAGGAATGCCGGGATCGCCCGTTTTAACATCGTAAGCGTCTCCTCCATTTTTCCACCGGAGTGTAAATTAATCACCAGAGCGCAAGGGATGAAAAAACTGCAGGATGGCCAGATAATCTTCTGCGTGATGAGCCGCAACTCGACCAACGAACCCAACCGTCTGATCTCTTCCTCGGTGGGACTGGCTATACCCAAGGAGAAGAAATATTACGGGTTCCTTTCCGAGCACTCGGCTTATGGCCAGACCGAGAAAAAAGCTGGAGACTATGCTGAAGATTTAGCCGCCTCTATGCTTGCCACCACCCTGGGTTTGGATTTTGACGTGGACAAAAACTATGACATGAGAAAAGAGATCTGGAAGATCTCAGGCAAAATAGTCCGCACCATGAGTATCACCCAGTCCGCAGAAGGGGATAAAAATGGCCTCTGGACCACAGTGATAGCAGCGGCTATCTTTATCACCCAGACCGAGCTCAAAAAACCGGCCTGAGAGAATCTTTAAGGAGGTATTTTTCAAAATGAACGAATTTTTAAAAAACCCTACCCGTCCCTTAGAAATCGAGAATATAAAGGATGTAGCCCAGCTTTTAGAAAAGATGAGTGGTATCTCTTTTCAGGGAAGGAATCTGTCCACGGCTTTGGGCGTATGGAAAGAAATGCTCAAAAAAAATGTAGTCATCTTCTTAGGCTTGTCCGGAGCGATGATCCCCGGAGGCTTAAGGCAGATACTGGTCTACCTGATAAAGAATCGATTGATCGACTGCCTAGTCTCTACCGGAGCAAATCTTTTTCACGATCTGCACGAGAGTCTGGGAAAATATCACTACTTAGGGGATCATCTGACCAGCGATTTGAAGCTAAGAAAGGCAGGCATCGATAGGATCTACGATACCTTCGCCTTAGAAGAGGAATTCAGGGAAACAGACGAATATATCAAAGAATTTACCCGCTCGTTTTTCGATCTGGAGAAGAGTTATTCTACCCGGGAGTTTTTCTATTCTTTAGGGAAAGTGTTATCCCGGATGAAGAAAAAAGAGGGAATGGTCAGCTCAGCCTATGCTTCCGGCATCCCGATCTTCTGCCCGGCAATAGGGGATTCCTCTTACGGGATCGCCCTGGTTGAGCTGGGCAGAGAAACCGGCAAAAGGTTCCAATTCGACGTTATCCAGGATGCTGAGGAGATCTCCAATTTGGTCCTCTGGGCTAAATCCACCGGGGTCATCTACATAGGAGGTGGAACCCCTAAAAATTTTATCCAGCAGGCAGAGGTCATTGCCTCCCTTCAGAGAGAAAGTAATAAATGCGGGCATGAATATGCCATTCAGATAGTGGTTGACTCTCCGCACTGGGGAGGGCTTTCCGGATGCACTTTTGCTGAGGCGCAGTCCTGGGGGAAAATCCACCCTAAGGCAAAAACAGTCACGGTCCATTCAGATGCCACCATTGCTCTCCCGTTTTTGGTGGGTGCTCTCTCCCAGGGGTCCAAAGGATTAATCCGAAAGAGAAAAAAGCCAGAGTTCAAGTTCGGGAAAGAACTTTCGTTAAAGAGGTAAAAAGAATTGTTTGATCAAAGACTTTTTCTTCCAGATAATTTCTTAGGCATTCCCCAGCCTTTCTCAAATTACCAAAAATCGAAGTTCGTCATTCTGCCGATTCCTTACGAGCAGACCACCACCTACAAGGCTGGAACTAAAGAAGGACCACAGGCTATTATCACAGCCTCTAAACAGGTTGAGCTTTTCGATGAGGAGTTAAAAACAGAAGCTTATAAGGCCGGAATCTATACTGCGGAAGAGTTAGAGCCCATATCCAAGGGACCTGAAGAGATGATAGAAAGAATCTATCGACTAAGTCGGGAGCTCCTTAAAGACGGGAAAGTAATTGTGACGTTAGGCGGGGAGCATACCATCTCCGTCGGCATAATAAAAGCCTATAAGGAAAAATATAAAAACCTTTCAGTTTTGCAGCTGGATGCTCATGCGGACTTAAGACAGAGTTTTCAGGGGAGCAAGTTCAGCCATGCCTGCACTATGAGGAGAGTAAGGGAGTTTGCACCTGCAGTTCAGGTGGGAATAAGGAACATAAGTTTAGAGGAGCATAACTGGGTCAAGAAAAATAAGATTCACCTTTTCTATGCCCGGGAAAAAGATAAAAGCCCGGTTGACGAGATCATAAATTCCCTTTCGGATAACGTTTATCTGACCTTTGACCTGGATTTCCTGGACCCCTCGATTATGCCTTCTGTGGGAACTCCGGAGCCGGGAGGGTTTTTATGGTATGAAACTCTGGATTTTCTCAAGACTTTATCTCAGAGGAAAACGATAGTCGGATTCGACATAGTTGAACTCTGTCCCCAGCCCGGAAATATCGCTCCGGATTTTCTGACAGCTAAGCTGATTTACAAACTTATCGGTTACATTGTAAAAAGATGAGGGAGAAGTAAGACGGAAAAAAAGAGAATAATAATTCTCCAAACAGGCGGTGTAAAAAGATGAAATGGTGGGAGAAATTTTTCGACGAATATTATCCAGAGGTCTATTCTCACTTAGAGAATTTGACTTCCAGGGAAGTAGATGGGATAGTGAGGGTTTTAGGGCTTAAGCCCAAAAAGATGATTTTAGATTTATGCTGCGGATACGGGAGGCATTGTCTGGAGTTAGCCCGGAGAGGGTTCAGAGTCACCGGTTATGATTTTTCCTCCTATTTCATGGAGAGAGCCAGAAAAGAGGCAGACTCCTTGAAGCTTAAGGTGAAGTTTATTCGAGGGGATATGAGGAAGCTTCCTTTCAAATCGGAATTCGATGCGGTCATAAATATGTATACTTCTTTTGGATATTTTCAGAATGAAAAAGAAGATTTGCAGGTTTTAAGAGGGGTAAATAAGGCCTTAAAAGAGGATGGCTTATTCCTGCTGGATACGATAAACCGGGAATTCCTTTTAAAGAATTTTCAGAGGAAGATGTGGGCTCCTAAAAAAGGGTTTTTTATGTTAGATGAATCGGTCTTCGACCTTTTCACCAGTCGCCAGGAAACCACCCGCACCCTTATTTTTGAAAATCGTCCTAAAAGGGAGTATTTTTTTTCCTTTCGCTCTTATACCCTTACTGAGATGATCTATAACCTGAAAAGAACAGGTTTTGTGGTGGAGCAGGTTTTTGGTGATTTTGACTTTAAGGAATACTCGATAGACCGGCCTCGAATGATAATTCTGGCAAAGAAATTAAGCTAAAAGGGTTTTTTCTCTCCAATTTTTTCTTCAATTTGACGTTTTTAATTATTAGATTTTAAGAAAAGAGATCAAGTGATGTCTACCTCAACGCTTTTGGATCTGGCAAACAGGTCTGATGGTTTCTCGATCCTGAGCGAGAAGATCGCAGAAGGGAAAAAAAGTATCACCTTATCCGGGCTGGTCGGGTCAGGGAAATCTTTTCTTTTAGCTCACCTGGAAGTGAAGATTCAGGCTCCGATTCTGGTCCTGACCTATCATCCGGATGAAGCTACAAAGCTTTTTGAGGACCTGCAATCGTTCTTGGGAGAAGATAAGGTTTCGCTCTTCCCCTCAAGGGAGATTCTACCCTATGAGCTGGAAGTCCCTTACTCTGAGGTACTGGGTGCCAGGCTCTCCTGCTTGCACGAGCTTTTGCTCCAGAGGAAAAAAGTGGTGGTGACCCATATACGGGCAATTCTGGAAAAGACCATCCCTCCGGATGAGCTGAAAAGTAAAATCATCCAACTGAAGGTCGGGCAGGAGCTGGAGATAGACGATCTGGTGCAGAGGATTTTAGGTTTGGGCTTCAAAAGAACCCCCCAGGTAGAAGAGGTGGGCACTTATAGCCAGAGAGGAGGGATTTTAGACCTTTTCCCTTATACTTCAGAGAATCCTCTAAGGATGGAGTTCTTCGGCAATCAAATCGAATCGATAAGGGAGTTTTCGGTTTTTAACCAGAGAACTGTCACCAAAAAAGATGAGGCTATAATCTTACCTAAAAGGGAGTTTCATCTAAGGGACGAAGAGCTGGAAAAATACCTAAGAGGGCTGGAAGAAAAAAAAGCTCAAAACTTAAGAGAGAGGATTAACCTCTATCAGGAGATCCCGGGTTTGGAATGGATGGCACCCCTTTTCAAGCTTCCTCAGGGCGAGCTTCTCGATTACCTGCCAGAAGAAACTCTCTGTTTTTTGGATGAGCCGGAGTTAATCCAAAGGGAGATAGGGAAGATCTGGGAAGAAGCAGAAGAAAGGTATCAGGAGGCAGACTCAAAAGGAGAATTGGTTCCGAAACCGGGTGCTTTTCTGAGAGGAATAACCTCCTTTGAAAACCGGATAAAGAAGTTCCAGCATCTGGAAAATCATTACTTGAAAAAGGAGAATCTGGATTTCGATTTTGAAATGGCTGAGCCGGACAGTCTGATCTCAGATTTTAGCCGGTTGAAGAAGACTTTAGAAAAAGAGGAGAATAGAGGAAGAAGAATCTATATAACCTGTGAGAATTCAGGTCAGAGGGAAAGACTGGAAGAGCTTCTGGAAAAGGATGCAGAAAAGGTCATCTTCTTGTTACTTAACTTGAGTTCAGGTTTTGTCTTCCCGGAACTGGATTTAGCAGTCCTTCCAGAACACCAGCTTTTCAGGCGCTATTTCAGAAGAAGAAGAAAAAAGAAATTTAAAGAGGGTTTACCGCTTTCAGCTTACACCAGTCTTTCCTCAGGCGATTTTGTAGTACATATCGATTTCGGCATAGGAAGGTATGCCGGGCTGGAAACCCTTTCCATAGATGAAAAAAAGAGAGATTGTCTTCTTCTCATCTACAAAGACGGAGATAAATTATATGTCCCGGTAGAGGAATTTAACCGGATTCAGAAATATATTGGAAAAGACGGGGAACCGAACCTTTCAAAATTAGGCTCGCCTTCCTGGGAGAAAACCAAAGAAAAGACCAAGCAAGCCCTGAAAGAAATGGCAGAAGAGCTTATCCAGCTTTATGCGGAAAGGAAGGCAAAACCCGGACATTCTTTTTCACCAGACACCTCCTGGCAGAAAGAGTTAGAATCGTCCTTCATCTACGAGGAGACCCCTGACCAGATCGAGGCAATAGAAGCGATCAAAAAAGACATGGAAAAGCTTGTTCCTATGGACCGTCTGGTGTGCGGAGACGTAGGTTATGGTAAGACTGAAGTTGCTTTAAGAGCAGCATTTAAATGTGTGATGGACGGAAAACAGGTGGCTGTGCTCGTTCCCACCACGATTTTGGCTCAACAGCACCATACCACTTTCACCGAGAGACTAAGAGATTACCCGGTTCAAATTGAAGTCTTATCCCGTTTTAAGTCGCCTAAAGAGCAAAAAGAGATAATCGAATTCGTTGAAAAGGGGAAAATCGACATTGTCGTTGGTACACACCGGCTCCTGCAAAAAGACGTCCGGTTTAAAGATTTAGGACTCCTGATAATAGACGAAGAGCAAAGGTTCGGAGTCACTCATAAAGAGAAACTCAAAAAATTCAAAAAATCAGTTGACGTCTTGACCCTGACAGCCACACCTATTCCCCGAACTTTGCAGCTTTCCTTATTAGGGGCTAAAGATATGTCCATAATTAATACCCCACCCAAGGATAGACTGCCTATCCAGACAAGCATATCGCGGTTCGATAAGGAGTTAATTACAGAGGCGATCTTAAAGGAGGCTGATCGGGGCGGACAGGTCTATTTTGTGCATAATCGGGTTGAGTCGATCAATTCTATTTATAATTTGTTAAGAAAGTTACTTCCTGATCTCAGGCTGGCAGTTGCCCATGGCCAGATGGAGGAGAAGGTCCTGGAGAAGATCATGCTGCAATTTTTGGAAGGGAAATACGATTGTCTACTCTGCACTAATATCATCGAGTCCGGCCTGGACCTGCCCAATGTCAACACTATCCTGATCAACCGGGCTGACAGATTCGGATTAGCAGAGCTTTACCAGCTAAAAGGAAGGGTGGGCAGATCCAACCGTAAAGCTTATGCTTATCTTTTGGTCCCGGATTTCGGGGATCTGACCCCCCAAGCCCGAAAAAGGCTTTCTGCAATTCAGCAGTATACCCAGTTAGGCTCAGGCTTCTATTTAGCTTTACGAGACCTGGAGATCAGAGGAGCAGGAAACATTTTAGGTCCCCAGCAGCACGGCTTCATAGAGGAGATCGGATTTGACCTGTACTGCAGGCTTTTAGACGAGGCGGTAAGAGAGATAAAAGGAGAGAAGATCAAGAAGGTCAAAGAGACGAAATTAGAGATAGATTTAGACCTTTTCATTCCCCAGCAGTATATAGAAGATAGCCAGCAGAGGATGGAGATCTATAAAAAGCTCTCAGAGGTCAGAAGGAACGAGGATATCGAGGAGTTGAAGATAGAGCTCAGGGACAGGTTCGGGCCTTTGCCCATAGAAGCAGAAGAGCTTCTGGAGATATCGGAGATTAAACTCTTATCTCAGGCAAAGGAGATCTCCAAGCTTTCCTTAAGAGGGGATCGGTTGAAGATAGAATTCGATCAAAGCAAAAAAGTGGGGAAAGAAGAGATCAGGAAATACCGGGAGGGACTTACTTACCCGATGGAGTTTTTCGCGGATAAGAATTTGAAAATGGAACTATCTTTAAATTCGACCGAAAATCGCCTGGAGCAGACAAAAAAGGTCTTGCAAAAATTGTAGAAAGCTTTATATTAAAAATTTAAATGAGTTAAACTTAACCTTATTAAGGAGGTAGAGGTGAAAGGAAGATTAGCAGTATTAGCCCTAATAGCACTTACTCTTGTATGGATAACCGGCTGTTCATCCAAACAGGGACAGATAGTTGCCAAAGTAGGGAAGATTAATATAACTACAGGGGAGATAGTTAAAGATTACCTGGATATGAAGAAAAATATGCAGGTAAGGATCGTCTCGAATCTACCAGAATACGACCAGTTCAAACAGTTTTTAGATCAGAAGATCGACTCCAAGCTTTTAGTCCAGGCCGCTTATGAGAAAGGTTTAGATAAAGACCCGCAGATCACCAGTCGGCTCGATCAGGAAAAGGACAAGATCCTGATGAGCGAGCTTTTCCGCGTAGAGATTTTAGATAAAATCAAAATAACCGATAAGGACGTGGCGGACCTCTACAAAAAGTTAGGAGAAAGCATCAAGGTAAAACATATACTGGTTAAGACCAAAAAAGAGGCTGACCAGATCTATGAGGAGCTTAAGAAAGAAGCGGTTTTCGATTCTCTGGCCAAACAGAAGTCCATTGATCCCGGTTCCAAGGACAGGGGAGGAGATCTGGGGTATATCAACTGGAATACGGCAATTGGTGGAACACCCTTAATCCCCTTTAAAGATGTGGTTTATAAATTAAAGCCGCAGGAGATCTCCCGTCCAGTAAAGACTTTTTTGGGCTGGCATATAATTAAGGTAGAGGATACAAGAAAAGAAACCCAGAAAAGTTTTGAGGAGGAAAAAGACAGGTTGAGGATGAGTCTGCAGATGACTTTGCAGCAGGAAACCGCTATAAACTATATGGTCGATCTAATGGAAAAGACGGACATAAAGATAGTCAGTTCGACCCAGAAGATGTTAGAGGAAAAGGCTAAGGCTCTGGCAGCCCAGGATACCTCCAGGGCACAGATCGGAGCTATAAATATAGACCCTAATCAGCTCTCAGAGCAGGAGAAATCCTTACCTTTTCTAAAATACAAAGGTGGGGAGTTAAATGTGGATAAATTCCTGCAGTTCTATAATGGCTGGCCAGTTTTCCAGAGGCCACCTTTAGAGGATGAGGAGAACCTGAAAGGGATGCTTTTCAACTACCTTTTAGCCCCGGAGCTTCTAAAAAAGGTTTCCCAGCAGAAGAAGATAGATAAAAGCCAGGAGTTTAAGGATAAGGTGGAGCGGATTAAAGAAAATCTGATGGGAGAAAAATACAGGAACGATGTTATCTGGAAAGACTTAGTGGTAGATAAAGCTGATCTGGAGGCATTCTATGAAAATAATAAGGACAAATATATCGTTCCACCCCAGGCGCATGTTTTAGAGATTATGGTCAAAACTGAAGATGAGGCTAAAGCCATCCTCAAACAGCTGCGGGCAGGAGTCGATTTTAAAAAACTCGCCCAGGAAAAGACTATTCGGACATATGTTAAAAATAGCGGAGGAGACCTGGGTAATATCACGAAGAGCAACTATCCTGAGCTGTTCGATGAGGCTTTCAAGCTTAAAAAAGGTCAGTTGGCTGGTCCCATTCATATCTTACAGAGTCCGGTGGGAGAGGGTTATTCGGTCATAAAGCTCTTGGAAAAAGAGGATCAAAGACAGAAAACCTTCGAGGAGATGGAGCCGCAGCTCAAAGGGGGAGCTACCTTTGAGAAGCGAGGCGCTGTTTCCAAACAATGGGTGGCTGAGGCCCGGGCAAAAACCCAGATCAAAATTTACGAGCCGACTCTTCAGTCCGCCTTTAAAATGGTTCAAAAAGAACTTCCCCAGGAGAAAGCGTGAAAAAACTTACACTTCTCTTATCTATATTCTCTCTTTTAATTGCCTTTGGCTGTCAGAGCTCACAGAATAGCCCAGATGGTAAAGTAATGGCTAAGGTAAATGGCCAGGAATTAACCGAGGAACAGATAAATGCGGAGCTTTCCTTAGCCTATGCGGATAATATTCCAGCTCAAGCCAGAAAAGACTATCTGAATCGCTGGATCGATAACCAGCTTTTTTATGAGGAAGCTAAAAGAAGAGGTCTGGAAAAAAATCCTGAGGTGAAAGAAAGGATCGAGCAGGCAGGCAAGGATGTGATGGTTATCAGTTTGCTCCAGGGTCAGATAACCAAACAGATTCAGATCTCAGAAGATGAAGCCAGAAAATTTTATGAACAGAATCAGGCTCTTTTCAAAAGGGATCAGGATGAGGTCAGGGCCAGCCACATCCTTTTTCCTACCAGGGAACAGGCAGGCTCAGCTTATGCCCGGCTGAAGAAGGGTGAGGATTTCGAGCTTTTAGCCCGGGAATTATCCTTGGACTCACTTACCAGAAATACTGGGGGAGATATTGGATACTTCAGTCTCTCCAATATGCATCCGCTCATAGCCGGGGTAGCTTCTGGCCTTCAAACCGGGATGGTCTCCTCGCCTTTCAAGACCGCAATGGGCTACCACATCCTGAAGGTCACAGACAGAAAACCGAAGGGAAGCATCCGGGATTTCGAGGAGGTAAAAACGACCCTGATGAGCCAGCTGCTCCAGGAGAAAAGGAACCAGGCAATTTCCAGCCTGCTGGAGGAATTGAAGAAAAAAGCGAAAATAGAGAAATTCGGGTGGGCTGCAGACTCCCAGGTCACCCGGTAAGAGCATTTAAAGAATATGAAGATAATAAAGAGCATATTTTTGCTCAGCTTGTTCCTGCTTTTCCCCCCCCTGTCTATTCCGGCACAGGATACTTTGGACTATGTCGTGGCTGTGGTGGGAAAAGATATAATCTTAAATTCAGAGCTTAAGCTCCAGCTGGAAATTTACCTCACCCAGACCGGACAGAAGATATCCTCTCCAGAGGAATTGGATAAGTTGAAAAAAAATCTTCTGGAGCAGATGATAAACGACCGGCTTCTTCTGATCCAGGCGCAAAAAGATACGCTTTTGAAAGTTAGCGATAAGGAGATAGATCAGACCCTGGAAAGCCAGTTAAGCAAGATCAAAAGTCAGTTCCCATCTGAGGAAGCTTTCCAGAATGAACTTAAAGCCGAAGGTTTAGCTGAATCAGAGCTCAGGAGGAAATACCGGGAGCAGATACAAGAACAGCTTTTAAGGGATAAGCTGATCTCCTTCAGGTTGTCCAAGGTCAATATCTCCTCACGGGAGGTCAAGGAATTCTACCAGAACTACAAGGATAGTCTTCCGGAGCAATCTGAGTCTGCCAAACTAAGCCAGATTTCTTTCAAAATGGACCCCAGCCAGAGAACTATCGACTCGCTGAAAAGCCTTAGCCGAATGATCCTGGAAAAAGCTAAAGCCGGAGAGGATTTTTCAGAGCTGGCAAAAAAATACTCTGAGGACCCCAATGCCAAGGAAGGTGGGGATTTAGGTTTTCTGAAAAAAGGGGAGATACTGCCGGAATTTGAGGAGAAGGCATTTTCCTTAAATCCGGGCGAGATTAGCGACGTGGTGCAGACGCCTCTGGGTTTTCATATAATAAAGTTAGATGAAAAAAAAGATGAGCAGATACACGTTCATCATATCCTGATCAAAATCCAGCCCTCCCCGGCTGATTCAGCCCGGGTTTTGAGCCTGGCTGATTCGTTGTATCAGAGGCTTAAAAACGGTGCTGATTTTGTCCAGATGGTTAAAGATTACTCCCAGGATGAGGACTCCAAGAAAAAAGG